>JAFGEH010000224.1 GCA_016931665.1 Candidatus Cloacimonadota bacterium
GACCATACTCTGATTGGTTGTCTGAATTTCTCCTGGTGGGACTGGCGCCGGCAAAGTATCAGGATCAAGCAGGCCGGGCGGGGAGGAATTGGTAGTGTCTTCCGCAATAAAAAAATCAAAGCTCTGGTAGTGAGAACCAGGAATATGAGGCCCAAATGGCAGATACAGCAGAGGCAGCCTCAACCGCTGGCAGGAGTGTAGAATGGATACAATAAAAGTAACTCAGATTATCGATAAATGGCAGTCTGACCCTGATTATGCTGTAGAAATGATGCAGGATATTCAGCAAGAATTCCGCCATATTCCCCGCTCTGCCCTGGAAGAGATCACCCGGCGGACCAAGACACCCCTGGCACGCTTATACCACATTGCCACTTTTTATAAAGCTTTCAGTCTTACACCACGCGGAAAATACGTTATCCAGGTCTGCACTGGTTCCGCCTGTCATGTCAAAGGAGCGGGTACGGTGCTGGAAACCTTACAGAAAGAATTAAAGCTAGAAGCAGGTGAAACCACTTCAGACCGGCTTTTCACCCTTGAAAAAGTGCCCTGCCTGGGATTCTGCAGCATGGCTCCTGTTATCATGATCGGATCAGATCTGATAGGAGAAGTCAAAGCAACTGAAATACCAGCGCTAATCAATAAATACCGGGAGGCAGATCATGACTAGAATCAGCCTGGAAGACCTGCAGAAAATCAGGGAGCGGAAAGAACAAGAAGATAAAAGTTATAAAGCTGTTTTATTGGTTTGTTCAGGCACCAGCTGCTCAACCTCAGGTTCCGGTAATTTGCTGACTGTTTTAAGAAAGGAGATCAGCCACAGGAAATTATCTCAGGATTACAGAGTTGAACCCTCAGCTTGCATTGGATATTGCTCCCGGGGACCCGTAATGATCGTTCAGCCGGAAGGGATTCTCTATGAAAAGGTCAAATCCGCAGACATCCCGGAAATAATCGACTGCCTGATTGCCGGTATACCTCTGGAAAGACTGTGCCATAAAGATACAACCACTGATAATAGAGTCCCTTTGCTCAAAGATATCAGTTTCTTTAACAGGCAGCAATTTATAGTGATGCACAACAAAGGATCTGCAGTTCCTGCCGGCATAGAAGATGCCATTGCCGGAGGCGCTTATCAGGGTTTGGCCAAAGCCCTGATGATGGATAAGAATGCCGTTATAACGGAAATTATCAAGTCCGGTTTAAGGGGACGCGGCGGTGGCGGTTTCCCAACTGGCCTCAAATGGCAGTCGGCTGCCAGGTCAGCAGAAGAAAAAAAGGAGCCGCCCTATGTGATCTGCAATGCCAGTATTATTGAAGCAGAACCTCATCTGGTAATTGAGGGTATGGCCATTGGCGCTTACGCACTGGGAGCAAGTGAAGGCATTATCTATTTGCGCCGGGAAGCACCCCAGGTAAGCGCCAGGTATAATAAAGCAATTCAACAGGCCAGGGAAAGCGGATTACTGGGATCAAATATATTGAATACGTCTTTTTCCTTCGATATCCATATCCGTAGTAGTGCTGGTGCTTTTGTTTCAGGAGAATCATCAGCCCTGATCGCCTCCCTCTCGGGATTGGCTGGAGAACCAACAGCAAAATATATTCATAACTCCGAAGCTGGATATAAGGGAAAACCCACTGTAATAAACAATCTGGAAACCTGGGCCAATATTCCTGCCATCCTGGAGCGGGGAGCTGACTGGTACTCATCCACCGGAAAATCTCGGAAAAGCAGCCCCGGAACAAAAGTTCTAACCATGACCGGAGACATAGTAAATCCCGGCATCATAGAAGTGCCACTGGGAACTACTCTGAGGGAAATAATTTATGATATCGGTGAAGGTCTTGCGGATCAAGGCCAGCTGAAGGCTGTGCAAACCGGCGGTCCTTCCGGAGGATTCCTGCCTGTTGAACTTCTGGATCTACCTCTTGATTATGAAAGCCTCAGCGAAGCCGGCTCCATGATCGGTTCCGGCAATATTTCCGTAATTAGCCACAAAACCTGTATAGTTGATACAGTCAGGTATTCGGTTTCATATCTCAAAGATGAATCCTGCGGCAAATGCACACCCTGCCGGGAGGGTTTAATAGCTTTATCCGGCATTCTGAACAGGATTACATCCGGACAGGGGAAAGAAGGTGATATCGAATTAATGGCGAGGATAGCGGAAAGTATGCAGCTGGCCAGCCTGTGCGCCCTGGGCCAGACAGCAGCTAATCCGGTCCTGAGTACCATCCGTTATTTCAGGAGTGAATATGAACAGCATATCAGAGATGGCAAATGTTCTGCCGGGGTCTGTAAAGCCTTACTATACTATCTTATCAATGATAATTGTACCGGGTGTACGGCTTGCGCTAGAAATTGCCCGGTGCAGGCCATCGCCGGAGAAGTTAAAAAGAAACACGTTATTGATCAGGATAAATGCATAAAATGCGGTGTTTGTTATGAAGTATGCAAATTAAATGCTGTTACGGTTCAGTAGGGAGGAATAATGATCGAAATAATCATAGACGGAAAAAAAATTGAAGTTGCCGAGGGGACCACTATTCTGGATGCTGCCAGAAAAAACGGTATCCCAATTCCAACCTTATGTCACCGCTCAACCGTTGAACCCTATGGAGCCTGCCGGCTTTGTATAGTAGATATCAGGGAAGGGAACCGCACCCGACTGGTTACTTCCTGTAATTATCCTGTCAGAAAACCAGTAGAAGTAAATACTCAGTCTGAAAAAGTCCGGAAAACCCGAAAAACACTTCTGGAAATGATGCTTTCCCGCTGGCCGAATGTCAACCTGATCAAACAGCTGGCCAGGGAATATGGCGTCACCTCTGCTTCCTACACTCATCCGCTGGTAGATTACTCCAGCAATGCCTGTATTCTCTGCGGACTATGTGTGAATGCCTGCAGTGAGATCATGTGGGAAGATATCATCGGTTTTGCCGGCAGGGGCGAAAACAGACGGGTAGTGATGCCGTTTGAAAAACATTATGATGCCTGCGTGGGTTGCAGTACCTGCGCCAACATCTGCCCTACCGGAGCTATTCAGATGACAGATGATCCCAACCATCCGGCTGATGATAAACGCATCTCCAGGTACGGAGCCAGGGTTACAGATGAAGTAGCGCTTTACGATATTGAACAATGCCGTATGCGGGAGGTCGGAACAGCTCATCTCACTGAAATTATGAATGATTATGATCTGTTGCCTACCTGCAATTATAAGTTCGGTTCTCATGACGAAGCCGGAAAGCTGCATTCCGACGTCTTTAAAAATAAATACCTTACTCAGGGTGTACCGGACGGCTGCTGGCTGGGTTGCACCATGGCTTGTGCCAAGGTAGCAGAACATTTCGAACTGAAAACCGGACCCTATCGGGGTGAAAAAGTACTGGTTGACGGCCCGGAATATGAAACAGTGGCCGGTTGCGGGGCCAACATGGGCATTTTCGATCCGGAATTCGTGCTGGAAACCAATTTTTATTGTGATACTTATGGTATTGATACCATCTCCTTCGGTACTACCATGGCTTTTGTGATGGAATGCTATGAGAAGGGTATTCTGAATAAAGAGAGAACTGGCGGTCTTGAACTCAGATTCGGCAGTGCTGAGGCTGCGCTGGAAATACTGCATCAGATGGGAACCGGCCAGGGCTTCGGAGTAATCGTTGGCCAGGGGATAAGGCGACTGAAAAAGATCTTTGCCGAGAAATACAATCTTTCCCAGCAAGATATCGATTTCATGCAGGATATTGGTATGGAAGCCAAAGGATTGGAGTACTCTGAATATGTAACCAAGGAATCACTGGCGATGCAGGGCGGTTATGGACTGGCCCTGAAAGGCGCTCAGCATGATGAAGCCTGGCTGATCTTCATGGATATGGTCAATAACCAGATCCCTACTTTCCAAGACAAAGCTGAGGCACTTCATTATTTTCCCATGTTCCGAACCTGGTTCGGTCTGGTGGGCCTCTGCAAGCTGCCCTGGAATGATGTAGAACCCGTTGATAATGCCGAAACCGACGAGCCTGCCAAAGTCCCCAAACACGTGGAAGGCTATGTGAATTATTTCTCCGGAATGACTGGCCGTGAAATAGACAAAAAGGAACTGATCCTGATGTCGGAACGGGTCTATAATTTCCAGAGAGTTTTCAATTTCCGCCTTGGTTTCGGAACCCGTGAACATGACCGGATCCCCTACCGTTCTGCCGGTCCCGTAACAGATGAAGAATATGAATCCAGAGCAGAGAGGTATGATAAACAGCTGATGGAAAAATGGAACTATGATATCACTGGTAAGTCCACCACCGAAAAAAGAGAATACCTTAGAAAAAGTCGGGAGCAGGACTACCAGAGTTTGTGCGATGCTGTTTATAGACGGCGGGGCTGGGATGAGAATGGCGTGCCGACCATAGAAAAGATGAAACAACTGAAAATGGATTTTCCGGAAGTTATAGCTGTACTGGAAAAGTATTACAGCAGCTATACAGCTCGCTCTTCCTGACACCAGGTAGAACATGGAAACCCTGAAAAGATTATACTTCTCCAAACATGATCCTGCGCTGCTGCCCCGGATCCGGGCTGCAGTAGTTGGAATTGCCGGTGCCGGAGGACTGGGTTCCAATGTGGCTTTCTCCCTGGCCAGGGTCGGCATCGGGAAATTGATCATAGCCGATTATGATGATGTGGAAATTTCCAATCTCAACCGGCAACAGTATTTCATCGGGCAACTGGGCAAACCCAAGGTGGAAGCCCTGAAAGAGAACCTGGAAAAGATCAATCCCTTTTCCGAGTATGAGATCTATTTGAAGAAGATCTCCCGTAGCAATATTGCCCGGATTTTCGGTGACTGCCAGATTCTGGTGGAAGCCTTCGACCGGGCTGAGATGAAAGAAATGCTGATAGAAAGCTGGCTGGAGTATTTCCCGGATAAACCCCTGGTGGCAGCTTCCGGACTGGCCGGTTATGGTAAAAATGAAGCTCTGCATACCAGCCGCTATGATAACGTTTATATCTGCGGCGATGAGACCAGCGAGTTGCCGCCCCGCATCTCCCCCATGGCGCCCCGGGTTGCCCTGGTTGCCAATATGCAGGCCAATCTGGTTCTCCAGCTGATATTGGAACAAAAATGAAAACGACTGTAATAGTTAACGGCAACAAACTGGAATGGTTCGCCGGTATGACGATCGGAGATGTTCTGGAAAAAATGAACTATACTTTCCGGATGCTGGTGATCCGGGTCAATGGCGAACTGGTGCGGAAGCAGAATTATGCCACTCATGAAGTACCTTCCGGAGCTGACATCAAGGTCATTCACCTGATCAGCGGAGGGTAAATGAGCATAACCTACTCTCATCAGCTGCCACCCATCTCAGCCTATTTCGATTTGTTTTCCACCACAGGCTGGAATCGGGATTATCAGTCAACAGCCCGGGATCTGGAAACCGCCCTGCAACACAGTCAGTTCCTGGTTTGTGCCTATCAGGAAGGGCGTTTGATCGGCTTCGGCCGGATTGTGGATGACGGTGTATTGCATGCCATGGTCTATGATCTGATCGCCCATCCTGATTTCCAGAAAAGAGGGATCGGAAGTAATATACTGGAGAAACTGCTTGCCTACTGCCTCCAGAAAAATATCAGAGATATCCAGCTTTTTGCTGCTGCTGATAGAATGGAATTCTATAAAAAACACGGCTTCCAGCCCAGGCCGGATAATGCTCCTGGTATGGAATTAATAAAAAATCAGATAATGAGGAGAATCAATGTTCAAAGTTAACGAATATTTTAATGGAAAGGTGAAATCCCTGGCTTTCACTGATAACAAGCAGGATGCCACTATCGGCGTCATGGCGCCGGGAGAATATGAATTCGCAACCAGTTGCAGAGAATACATGACGGTTATTTCGGGAGAATTGACCGTATTGCTCCCCGGTGCGAAAGAATGGCAGAAATTCGGGCCAGGCCACACTTTCATTGTGGAACCTGACCAGAAATTCCAATTGAAAGCGAATGCCGATACCAGCTACATCTGCCGTTATGAAAAAGTCGGGTGCAGTTGCCAGAATTGCCAATGTAATTAAGGGGAAATTTGTATAATGAATGAATTAAGAAATACTGTAATCCTGCTTTTAATATTATTTGCTACCTTTTCTGTAAACGCTGCTGATCAGGAAGCGGCAAGTGATGAATTGACCCTGTTCGAAGGATCTTTGAAGCAAATAGGCACCGACTGGTATCTGAATACCGGTGAAGATTTCTATCTGCTCGATCTGGCCCCCGAAGGATTCCTGCAGTTAGGCGAAATAATTCTGCAGGCGAAAGCAACGATCCAGGTCAAAGGCAAACTGGAGGAAGGTTCGATTGTCGCTTACAGTCTGGTCTATCAGGATCATCTGCTGGATTTAAGGGATAATTCAGGCCAGCCGTTGTGGCAGCCAAACGAACCTTCAAAAGAGTTTTACGTTGTTGATCCCGGCAAATGCATCGGCTGCAATCTATGCGTAAAACACTGCCCGACGCAGGCTATCACCATGGTCAAAGGCAAGGCCGTGATCGACCCGGACAAATGCATTGCCTGCGGTATCTGCTCCGATGGTGACCGTAATAAATTCAAAGGCTGCCCCACCAAAGCTATTTCCAAGTAATGATTTGTAAGCTTCCATAAAGCCTGCACTCCTCTTTGCAGACTTTTTTATACTTTTGATAATGCTCAATTCCTTATTTTATCATTAACATAAATATTTTAGCTCTGATCAGCAGTAAATAATTTCATAACAGATTATCATACAATAAATTAACATCGTATTCCATATCTGGTACACCGTTTGCTTGCTAATAGGACATTCAAAAACAAGGAGGAATCATGAAACAAATGGTAATCTGCTTTCTGGTGATCATCTTAGCCGGTTATTCGCTGCTGGCCCAATCCCGGGTTAAGATTGATCTCGAAGAACTGGACATCGCTTTGGAGGAATTGGACTTAGAACTGGGAGACAGCGAAAAGCAACTGGATAAGGTGATTATCACTTCTTCCGGTATTGACCGTCCGAAAATGGGAGTATTTCTCTCTGACCTGGATTTTAAGGACATCTATGAGATGCATTATGATTACAATTACGGTGTCCTGATCTCAGGAGTTAGCGAAGGTGGGCCTGCCCAGAAAGCTGGTTTACTGGAAGGTGATATCATCATGGAATTCGATGGGATGAAGGTAAGATTTGAATCTCATCTGGTGAAGTTGATCCAGAGCCATAATATCGGTGACAAGGTAAAAGTGAAATTTTTCCGTGATGAACAGATCATGGAGACAGAACTTCTACTGGACACCCTCAGCAGGAAAGAAACCGGCTGGGAAACTGTAAGTGGCCAGGCCAAAAAGAGGCTTGATGTGGGCCATGGTGGAGGCAGCTGGTACCCAACCTGGTATATGCCGGATGTATCTGCCCTGAATGATATCCTCAATGAACTTGGTTTCAAGGAAGAGACTTTCTCCGAAGATGGTTTCCTGATCCAGGGGGGCGGTGGTCAGGGTAATGTTGGCAAAGGCTGGTTCATCGGTGGTATGGGAGCAGGATATTCCAATTCGGAAACGACCAGGCATGATTGGATCCACTATGTGGAAGATCAGGAAGTAACCAGCACTGTAGCCAGAACCGCCAAATATTATGTGAATTACGGCGGAGCAACCCTTGATAAAAGATTTGCCTTCAGCCGTAATCTCATCAGTTCGCTGGGTTTCATGATCGGGGTTGGACAGCATGCTATTAAGATTAAACAAGTTGATAATAACGGCGATCTGCCTAATTTTGACTTCGAGGAGAACCTCAGCGATCAGATGGATGATTACTACGATTACGTCAGCCAGCTTGATATGAAACAGGATTTCATCGTCTTCCAGCCCAAATTCTCGCTGATGTACCGTCTGCTGGACTGGCTGGCTTTGCGCACGGAAGTCGGTTACATGGTCAGTTACAGCAGCGCCGGCTGGAAAGCCAAGAGAAATGGAGAAGATGTAAAACTCAACAATCCACCTGACGTGAACATGGATGGTTTGACGCTGACTATAGGCCCCTGGTTCGGATTTTAATCATTGACAATTCCCCCGAGAAGTGAGTCTCTGACGGCTGTTTGTCAGAGACTCATTCTTTTTAGGAGAAGGTTAAATGTTTCAGTCATTAACTCAAAAAGTAATTTCTGGGGTTGTAGCTTTAAGCATGATGCTACTATCGGGATACCAGGGCAATGATGCTGAATTCAGCGAGATCGAAGCAGTTTTTCAGGAGAAGGGTGTCCTGATCCGGACCAGGTTGATATCTGCTTTTGAGAATGACTTCGAGGAACTTTTCAAATCCGGCCAGGAAATATCGGTCTTTTTCGAGTTGAATTTAAAGGAAAAGAAGGAAGTATTCTTCAGGCAGATATTCCGGCATTCACTGCAGTTTGATCCCCTGGAACAGAGTTTCCATGTTGTTATTGAAGAATCAGGTTATGATTTAATAGTCAATTCTTATGAAAACCTGCTGGAGGCAATCAGTATTTTCGAATATTTCTACAAAGATGAATTACCAGATAAATTTGAAATCAAGCTCTGGGCCTACCTCGAAAATATCAGGATCGAATCTATTAATGAAGAGTATGACATGATGATGCTCTGGAAATTCAAAAAGCCCCTGATCAGTAAGAAATTCGTTCGCTCCGAATATGAAATATAAACTTGGTATCCGGGGTAGTGTCATTATTCTTTTCCTGGGCTTGTATCTGGGTAGCCTGATCCTGTTGAACTTCTTTTTTGTAACAAAACAGCAGGAAACCACCTCGGCTTTCCGTCAGTTAAAACTGGATACAGCACTAGCTTCGCTCTCCTATAAAACCGAGGCGGACAGCCTGCAGGCCAGAAACCTGCTGAATCAATTCCGGGAATCACTGGCAGCAACTCAGATGATACAGAAGGAAGCTCAGATCTATTCAGCGGTTTTTCTTTTTCTGTTGATGATAATTTCAGTATTTATCTTTATATTTATATTTTACATCATAACCCGGCCTCTAAAAGTACTACAACTGGCAACTGCCCGGATCCGGGAAGGAGATTTTACTGTAGATCTGCCTGAAACTGGCATACGCGAGATTAGAGAGTTGAAACAATCTTTCAATAGTATGTCCCGCGAACTGGACAAAACCCAGCAGAAACTGCTGAAAGCTGAGAAAGAGATGATCTGGAAAGAACTGTCCAGGATCCTGGCACATGAGATCAAGAATCCTTTAACCCCTATTCAGCTTTCAGTGCAACGGCTGGAAGAGAAATTTGAAACCGATACCGCGAAATTTCAAAGCATTTTCCCGGAAGCAGTCAGCATTATCAACCAGGAAATTGATAACCTGCAGAACCTGGCCCGTTCCTTTTCCAATTTTGCCCGCAGTATCGAACCGGATTTCCGTACTTTTAATCCAACTCCTGTCCTGGAGGATATCATCAAATCTTATCACCATCATTCCAGGATAAATTTAAATGTGAAGCAGCAGATCCTCATCAGATTCGATCCCACCCACTTCTACCAGGTAATTACCAACATTCTCCAGAATGCCATCGATGCTTCCCGGCCGGAAGACGTCATAACCATAGAAATAGACGCAACGGAGAATAATTCGATAATCAGGATAATCGATCGGGGCAGCGGAATCGCACCGGCCGAGATCAATAAAATATTCGAACCTTATTTTACCCGTAAGAAAAAGGGGACCGGGCTGGGTCTGGCCCTGGTAAATAAACTGGTAAGCGTAAACGATGCAAAGATACAGGTCAGGAGTGAAGCTGGCCGGGGCAGCTGTTTTGAACTGCAAATGGACTGGAAAGATGAAAATATTGATTATTGATGATGAAACCAATATCTGCTTATCTTTGAAGAACATTCTGGAAGATGAAGGATACCGGGTGGAATTCGCCCTCACGGCCCGGGAAGGCATGGCGAAAGTTGAATCCTTTCAGCCGGAGCTGGTACTGCTGGATGTGAGACTGGATGGAGCCAACGGGTTGGAACTGCTGGAGAAGCTTCGTCCGCTTCACCCGGAAATTATATTCATTATGATCTCCGGGCATAGCGGCATCAAAGAAGCTGTTAAGGCCATCAAACTGGGGGCGTATGATTTTCTGGAAAAGCCCCTCAGCCTTTCCAAAGTGAAGATCTCCATTAACAATGCAGCCGAATACCTTACTCTCAATCGTGATTATCAGATGCTGAAAGCCAGTCAGCACGAACGGTATCAGATCATCGGCACCAGCAGTGCTATTCAGGAGCTGAAGGCTGTTATTGTGCGGGTAGCACCCACAGATGCCAAGGTGCTGATCCGGGGAGAAAGCGGCACCGGCAAGGAATTGATAGCTTATGCCATTCACAATCTGAGTCAGCGTTGCCGTCAACCTTTCGTTAAATTCAATACAGCGGCCATTCCCAATGAACTGGTCGAAAGCGAATTGTTCGGATTCGAAAAAGGGGCTTTTACCGGAGCGGTGCATAACAAGGACGGTAAAATCGAAAGGGCAGATGGCGGCACCCTGTTTCTGGATGAAATTGGGGATATGAATCTGCAGGCTCAGGCGAAAATCCTCAGAGTAATTCAGGAAGGTGAATTTGAGAGAGTGGGCGGCAATCAAACCCGCAAGATCGATACCAGGATTATTGCTGCCACCCATAAGAATCTCGAGCAGCTGGTGGAAGAAGGCAGCTTCCGTGAAGACCTTTATTATCGATTGAATGTTTTCCCAGTCATCTCCCCACCTTTACGCCAGCATCCGGAGGATATTCCTGTACTGATAAGTCATTATTCCGAATATTATGCCCGGGAACTGAAAATCGGTTACAAGAGATTCTCCGAGGCTGCCTGCCGGGAAATGAGTTCCTGGCAATTCCGGGGCAATGTGCGGGAATTGAAAAATATCATAGAACGGTTGTACATTATGACCGATTCTGATACGATTGGGCCAGGGGACCTGGAATTGCTGCAGCCCAGACCATCTCCGGTAGATTTCTGGAATCAGACCGCCAATTTCAAAGACAAAAAACGTGAATTTGAAATCAATTATCTGCAAACCCAGCTACGCCTGCACGGCGGTAATCTTACCAGTACAGCTCAGGCACTCGGTCTGCAGATCAGCAATTTATCGAGAAAATTAAAAGAATTAGCAATAAACCCGGAGGAGGTTCAATGAAAACCAAATGGTTTGCAATTGGTTGTTTTGTTTCGATTATTCTGGCTTTTTTATTCATATTTGGCATTTTTTTCTCACTGGGAAGGATGAGCCGTTCCTACTCCCAGAAACGCTACACCAGCATCGCTAAACCTTCTTATCTGCACCTGAAGATCAGCGGCCAGTTGGCGGAATACAACGAAATGTCCGAAAATCCTTTATTCAAGCTGCCGGAAGAGACCAGAGAAATTATTGCCAAACTGAATCAAGCCTCTGGTGATGATAACATTATTGGATTAGTAATCGAACCCGGGTTAATCATGTGCGGCTACAGCACTCTGCATGAACTCAATCTGGCTATCGAAGATTTTCGGGACAGCGGTAAAAAGGTCTATGCCTGCCTGGAAAGGGCTATGACCAAAGATTACCTGCTGGCTGCCAGAGCTGATTCCATCTTCCTCAATCCCTCGGCCTCGGCGGGGATCATCCTCAGTGGGATCGGAGGCAGCGTTCTGTTCTACAAAGACCTGCTGGATAAGCTGGGAATAGAATTTACCGTGATCCATGCCGGAGAATACAAAGGAGCTGGAGAGAACTTTTCCAGGCGTAATTTCTCGCCGCCTGTTAAAAAGAACCTGGAAACACTCTATGATGATTTTTATCGGAACATCCTTGATGATCTGGCAACAGCGCGTGAGTTTACACCTGCTGAAGTCAAGTATCTCTTTGAATCAAGGGATGAGCTGTTCATTAATCAGCAGAAGGCACTGGATTACGGGCTGGTAGACGGGCTGATGAACAGAGATCAGCTTACAGAACACCTTGGCATCAGCAAAAAAGAGCTGATTCCGATTTCAAAATACCGGCTGACCACAGCTGAAAAACCCGGATTTCAGAAAATCGCCGTTGTCTATGCCCAGGGAGAGATCAGTGAGATAGAAAACAATTATTCTGAATCCATCCTTTCTGCCGGAAAAATCGATAAGATCATCTCCAGCCTGGAAAAAGATTCTGCGGTAAAAGCGATCGTGCTGAGAGTCAATTCTCCGGGAGGCAGTGCCCTGGAATCAGAAAAGATACATGCCTGCTTATCCCGGATTAAAAGCCGGATACCGCTGATCGTTTCCATGGGAAACGTTGCTGCTTCCGGAGGTTATTATATCTCAGCTCCCGCCGATTATATTTTCGCTGATCCATTTACCATAACCGGTTCCATTGGAGTGGCAGCGTTATTCCCGAATTTTCAGAAGATGGGAGAAAAGATCGGCCTTTCCACGGATAAAATCACCAGAGGAAAATTCCATAACCTTTTCGACCCGTGGAATAAGCCGGACCCTAATACAATTGTAGCTATCAAACAAAATATAGAAGATGTTTACGTGGAATTCAAATCCAGAGTAGCGGCAGGGCGTTCACTTTCGCTGGAAGAAGTGGAAGAACTGGCCCGGGGACAGGTGTGGAGCAGCAGCAAAGCTCTGGATAATAAACTGATTGATGAAACAGGGACTTTACAGGATGCCATTGCCAAAGCTGCTGAACTGGCAGGACTCGTTAGCTATAAAGTAGCCTGGTATCCCAAGAAACTTTCCCTGTTCGAGAAAATTCTCCAGGATAAATTCGGCAGTTCACTGCTCAGCTCTGATCTCACTGCTCTGTTGCTGACGGAGGAAGAAAGACGCAATCTGGAGATAAGCCTCTGGAATATCAGAAACAATCCCGTTCAAAGCAGATTGCTGATTCAGATCCGGGAATAATTCCGAATCCAGGATATCTGAAGTTATAACTGCCTGAAATATAGCTGTTTTCTCGCAGTTCAGAAGTAAAAAATGCTTGACTTGATAATCCGTGATAAAATTTTGCAAAGATAATATTTATAAGTAGGAGGGAAAAATGAGATATATCAGAATATCTATTCTCGTACTGGTTTTAATCGTAATTGGAAATTCTATCTGGGCCGATTTTCAAGATTTATCCAGTGAAGGCAAAAAAAATCTGAGGTCAGCCAATATGCATCTGGGTGGGGACAGATTCGAAAAGGCTCTTCCTCTTTATCTGGATGTGGTAAAAGAAAATCCTTACCATATCGAATCTTTGGGCCGGATCGCCGGTATCTATTTCGATTACAAACACGATTATTATGAAGCCAGCAGTTATTTCAGTCAAGCCCTGGCTGCCATAGAGAAGGAAATAGAAGATCTGGAAGCCCAGAAACTGGAAAATCCTAAGAAAGCCAATAAAATCGATAAAGAAATCGAAAAATTCAGGGAAGAATGGGAGCGATTTCATTTATTGAACGAAAGCTGCTGGACCAAACTCTTTGTTCAGGCCCAGAACAAGTTCATGTTGGTCAACGATTTTTATAACCTGAACCCTTTGACTCTGGATACTGCAGATCCTGGACAGGTAAAAATGCTGAACGGAATTCTGATCAGAGCTGGCAAGGATAGCTTGGAGGCCGGCACTGAACAGGTCGATCTTAATACTTATAAGGTTTCTTTCGACAGCTTACTGGCGGTGTCCATACAGGATTTCGAAAAACTGCATGAATATGCTCCGGATAGCACAAAAACCCTGAAAATCCTTGCTTATGCCTATAATCTTCTGGGTAACGAAGAGAAAACCATTGAGACCTTTATTGAAGTAGCACGCCTTGATCCGCAGGATGAACTGGTAAGACAGAAACTGGGAACCACTTTCTTCGAAAAGGAAGATTTCGAGACCGCCGCTAAGTGGTTTGAATCAGCTTCCCTGGTCAATCCGGCCAATCCTAATAATTATTATAACCTGGCAATAACCTATAACCAGCTTAAAGACAGTGAAAAATCTTATGAAAACTACCAGAAGGTGGTTGAACTGGATCCGGATAATCTCGATTCAGTCATTCAATCCAGCAACCTGGCCATCAAACTAGGTAGAGTCGATGAATCAATTCATTATCTGAAAATGGCTGTTGATATTCAACCTTCCAATCTGGAATTCATCAGATTCCTCAGTTATCGTCTTTTCCAGGAAGAAAGATACGATGAATCCCTGATTTACGGAGAGAAATGGTACGAGCTGGATAGTGAATCCAAAGAAGCCGTGCAGCTGGCATATCAATCCGCCAAGAATGCAGGTAACCTGGAGAAAGAAAAGCAATACGAAAAGATTCTGAATAATATGGATTAATGCTTTCTGTGCGAAAGTGGCGGAATCGGCAGACGCGCTGGACTTAGAATCCAGTGGGAGCAATCCTGTAGGGGTTCAAATCCCCTCTTTCGCACCAAATAATACAAGGAGCTTCTGTGAAAAGCGAAATCAAGGAAATCAGTCAATGTGAACGCGAGATTATCATTACTGTCGATGCAGAACAGGCGAGTAAGGATTATTATCAGATATTAAACAAGGTTAAGAATCACATTTCCCTGCCCGGTTTCCGGAAAGGTAAAGCTCCTCTCAATCTTCTGGAAAAGAATTTTGGCGATTATCTGAAAGAAGAATTTTTCAATAAGCAGATCGGCAATTACTATAAAACAGCATTAGAGCAATCAGACCTTAATCCTGTCTCTCAGGGAGAAGCTACCAGTATTGAATGGGAAAAGGGCAAAGACCTGGTCGCCTGTTTCCGTTGTGAAGTAATGCCGGAAATCAAATTACACGGTTATAAAGAATTGGAAATTCCCTTTGAACCCGTAGAATTCAAACCTGAAATGATCGAGGCTACTCTGGAGGATTTCCGCAAGAATATGGCCACTGAAACTACCGCCGACACTCCAGCCCGGGAAGGTGACCTGCTTATTCTGGAAATTTCCCTGCCGGGAGATGACGACAAACCTGCCCGTAAGATCCGAAGAGAGATCCTGCTGGGTGAGAATCAGTACGCTGCTGAACTTAACCGGAAACTTACCGGCGCCAGTCCGGACGACCAGATCATCTCAATTCTATTCGACAGCAGTGCCAGCCCTCCAGATCGGGAAGTGGATGCCAATTTTATCGACAGGGAATTTGAGATTACCGTGAAAGAAGTTAAAAGGTTCATCCTGCCGGAATTGAACGATGAATTCGCTGCTGATCTGGAATATGAATCGCTCTCGGATCTGCGCAGCAGTGTTGAGACTGAGTTGAAAGCAAAAATCGCCAAGGACAATCGTTCCACATTAAAGGAAAATATCCTGCAGAAACTGGTGGAAGTAAATCCTTTCGAGCTGCCCCGTTCGATGGTCAACCGTTACGCAGAAGATATGGCTCTGTCTTATGCCAAAGCCTACAAAACAGATGTCCAGAAGGTGATGCCCCTTTATCAGCAGATCGCCTCCTTCAATCTGAAGAGCCATTATCTGCTGGAAGAAATCAAGAAACTAGAAAAAATTGAAGTTACAGCAGAAGACAGGGAGATCCTGATCTCGGAAGCAGCAGAAAATCTGAAAATGGACATTGAAGAATACCGGAAATTATACAGCAAGGAAATTGAGAGTGCAGATTTCAATTATACTGCCGAAGAAAGAAAGATCCTGAAGATGATTGAAGAAAGCTCGAAATTTGTACCTTATCCCCGGGAAACCGATGATAAAAAGAAAAAGAAAAGCAAATAATTTTAACACAGATTAGTAGTTAATAGAAAGGAGATCTGATGCCATACGTGCCGATTGTAGTGGAACAGGATGGAAAAGTCGAACGGGCTTATGATATTTTTTCCAGATTATTGAAAGACAGGATCATCTTTCTGGGCTCGGAGATCGATGACAATGTAGCCAATGTGGTTATCGCCCAGCTGCTGCACCTGGAAGCGGAAGATCCCGAAAAAGATATCTACATGTACATCAACAGTCCAGGCGGTGTCGTTACTTCCGGCATGGCCATTTACGACACAATGCAGTATATCAAGCCGGGGGTATCCACAATCTGCATCGGCCAGGCCTTCAGCATGGGTGCTTTCCTGCTGGCTGCCGGGGCACCGGGTAAGCGTTTTGCCCTGCCCAACAGCCGGATCATGATCCATCAACCCCTGGGTGGCGCCAAAGGCCAGGCAACCGATATAGAAATCCAGACCCGGGAAATCATGATCATAAAAAGAAGAATGATCGACATCTTGCATAAGCATACCAGACAATCCCTGAAAAAGATAGAACAGGACACCGAAAGGAATTTCTTTATGAGTTCGGAGGAAGCAAAGAATTACGGGATCATCGATGAAGTAATAGCTTCCCGCAAAGCAGGAGTTAAAATTGGATAGTCAGACCACCAATCATTGCTCATTCTGCGGCCGTCCGGAGAATGAAACAAAATACCTGATCAAGGGAATAAGCGGAAATATCTGTGATGAATGTATTTCCATGTGTTCCACCATCATTGAATCTGATCATCAGAAAGAAGAGATGGATAATTTCGTCCTGCCCACTCCACGGGAAATCCACGAACAGCTGAATCAGTATGTCATTGGTCAGGAAACCGCCAAACAGATTATTTCCGTAGCCGTTTATAATCATTATAAAAGAATCTTCAAGCAGACAGTTGCGGATGATGTCGAGATCGAAAAGAGTAATATCCTAATGATGGGTCCCACCGGATCCGGTAAAACTCTTATTGCCCAAACCCTGGCCAGATTGTTGAAGGTTCCCTTTGCCATAGCCGATGCCACCACCCTTACTGAAGCCGGTTACGTGGGTGAGGATGTGGAGAATATTCTCGTCAGGCTCCTGCAGAATGCCAATTATGATATAGAAAAGGCTGAGAAAGGCATAATCTATATAGACGAGCTTGATAAAATTGCCCGTAAATCAGAAACACCATCCATTACCAGGGATGTATCTGGTGAAGGAGTCCAGCAGGCTCTGCTGAAGATTCTGGAAGGTGCCCTGGTCAATGTCCCTCCTAAAGGAGGCCGTAAACACCCGCATCAGGAGTTTATCGAAATGGATACCAAGAATATCCTGTTTGTGGCCGGCGGGGCTTTCTTCGGACTGGAGAAGATCATTAAAAGGCGCATCCAGAAGAAGACTATCGGATTTGACAGTGACCTGGATCAGGGAAAAATTGTTGAGGCCGAAATTTTCAATCAGGTTATACCTGACGACCTGATCAAGTACGGGTTGATCCCCGAGCTGGTAGGCCGCCTGCCGGTTCATTCTTCACTGCATGAGCTGGATGAAGAGGCCTTGGTCCGTATCCTGACAGAACCACGTAATGCCATCATCAAACAATACAAGAAACTCTTTCAGATCGAGGGAGTGAA
>JAFGEH010000004.1 GCA_016931665.1 Candidatus Cloacimonadota bacterium
ATTATCATCGGAAAGCAGCAGAGATAGGCATCCTGCAGACTGAGGATGAAGATGTCCGATCTCTGCGTGAATTACTGATATACGGTTTGAAGGGAATCGCTGCCTACTCCGATCATGCCTCAATACTGGGATATGAAAGCGAGGAAGTTTATGCTTTCATGATAAGAGCCCTGGCTTCAACCCTTAACTCGCTGTCACGTCAGGAGATGGTGCAGTTGGTCCTAGATGCCGGAGGAAAGGCCGTAAAGGTTATGGCTCTGCTTGATCAGGCCAATACTTCTACCTATGGTCACCCCGAGATCAGTAAAGTGGCTTTGGGTGTCAGGAATAATCCGGGAATTTTAATCTCCGGCCATGACCTGAAAGATATGGCAGAATTGCTGGAACAGACCAGCGGTACCGGGGTTGATGTTTATACGCATGGCGAGATGCTGCCGGCCAATTACTATCCTGCTTTTCGGAAATATGATCATCTTGCCGGAAATTACGGAGGCTCCTGGTGGAAGCAGAACACGGAATTTGCCTCCTTTAACGGGCCAATCCTTATGACCACCAACTGTATAACCCCGGTTCAGGATAGCTACAGGTCGAGGATTTACACGACAGGAATGGCCGGTTACCCGGGTGTTAAACATATCCCGGACCGTCCCGAAGGTGGACAGAAGGACTTCTCCGAACTGATCCGGCTGGCTCAGACCTGTCCTACTCCACAGCAGTTGGAAACCGGCCACCTGGTAGGTGGCTTTGCCCATGCGCAGGTTATGGCGCTGGCCGATAAGGTGGTGGATGCTGTAAAAACAGGGAAAATCAGTAGATTTGTGGTTATGGCAGGATGCGACGGCAGGCATAAAAGCCGCGATTACTATACCGAAGTCGCCGAAAAATTACCGGACGATGTAATAATTCTCACAGCTGGTTGTGCCAAATACAGGTATAATAAACTTAATCTGGGTGAGATTGCTGGTATCCCGCGTGTTCTGGATGCCGGTCAATGCAACGATTCCTATTCCCTGGCTGTCATTGCTTTGAAACTGAAGGAAGTGTTCGGCCTGCAGGACCTGAACGAATTGCCGCTATCCTTTGATATAGCCTGGTACGAGCAGAAAGCTGTTGCCGTGCTGCTGGCCTTGCTCTATCTGGGTGTGAAAAATATCAGGCTGGGGCCGACTTTGCCGGCTTTTATCTCTCCGGGAGTCCTGCATGTTCTGGTGGAAAATTTCGCAATCAAGCCAATTACCGAGGCCAAAGAAGACATTCAGGCCATGCTGGCAGGAAATTAACTTGATTAATTTCTGAGAATGTTCAAGAAAGAAGAAAAAATTTCTTTAATTTAAATGCTAGGATAATAATCATAACAGGGAGGTTCATATGGGTTGTGAAGGGAAAACGATGAAAACGGAACAAATGAAGCTCAAACTGAAGATCGCAGGGAAAGATATTCCACTTGTTCCTTTTGTTCATGATGCGCTAAGGGATATGATCATCGCCTTTACCGGTAACCTGAAAGGTCATTCCGGCGGTAAGATCGAAATTATAATTCAGGAATAAGGAGGGTGCAATGGCTCATCTGATCAAAAAAGAAGAATGTATCAATTGCGGTGCCTGTGAAGAAGTTTGTCCGGTGAACTGCATTTCGGAGAAGGAAGATAAAAGATTCATCAATGCCAGTGACTGCGTGGACTGCGGAGCCTGCCGGGAAGTATGCCCGGTGTCATGTATTCTGAGCCCGGAAGAGCAATAAACTTATCTTGATGCAATCCGGGTAATTCGTTGCTCAGATAGGAGTTCTGATCGCCGGTTGTTCACATACATAAGGGGATGGCCGGCTTTCTGATTGTACCTTTCTCCCTGATTTTCCTGATCACGCTGATGATCTGCCCGGCTGCCTGTTCGATTTCGTCCCGGGTTGTCATTCTACCGGTTGAAAAGCGGATTGCTCCCCGGGCATAGGGCAGAGGAATTTTCATAGCAGCCAGAACAGAGGATACGGTAACTGTATCTGCATGACAGGCCGCACCGGCTGAAACAGCCAAATCGTCTAGCTCAGCTATGATTGCTGCGGCATCGATATCCCTGAAACTGAGGTTGAGAGTGTTGGGGAGCCTCAGTTCCGGATGCCCGTTAAGTTTCAGACCTTCCAGATTCTCACTCAATATCAGATGAAGCAGATCACGCATCTCCCGCAAATGCTGATAATTTTTGTCCAGATCACGCCTGGCTAACTCAGCTGCCTTTCCCAGCCCCACGATCTCCAGTACATTCTCTGTTCCTGCCCTTAAATTCCTTTCGTGGTCAGCTCCGTGCATGATCTTTTCCAGGCGGATTCCCTTTCGGATATACAAAGCCCCAATTCCTTTGGGAGCATAGAATTTATGACCGGCAATCGAAAGCAGATCAACTCCCAGTTCCTCTACTCTGACCGGTATCTTGCCTACAGACTGAGCTGCATCAGAATGAAAAATAATACCCCGTTTTCTGGCTATCCGGCTGATTTCAGACAGGGGTTGAATGGTTCCAACTTCGTTATTGGCATGCATCACCGATATGAAAATAGTCTTTGGCGTTATGGCAGCTTCCATTTCCTGAAGATCTATCAATCCATATTCATCGACCGGAATATAGCTGATATCAAAACCCTGCCCAGCCAGCCAGCGGCAGACTTCACCAACAGCCGGATGCTCGATACTGCTGGTGATTATGTGATTACCTTCAGTTTTTCTGACTGCGGCAATTCCCTTCAGGGCAAAATTGTTCGATTCGGTACCACCACTGGTAAAAATAATTTCGTCCGGATGACATCCCAGCAGATCAGCCAACTGCTGACGGGCTTTCTCAACAGCAGCCCGGGTCTGAGTGCCATACCGGTGAGAGCTGGAGGGATTGCCGAAATAACCCTCCAGATAAGGCTGCATAGTATTGATTACTTCCCTATCCAGGGGAGTGGAAGCATTGTAATCAAGATAGATAGGGTCCATCTGCTTGCCTGATCCGGGTTAGTTCAATATTCATCCAGATGAGTAAATTCGGCATCCTCAATCCAGGTTTCCGGCTTCATCACCATCTCGATGATATTTTCTAGAAAAAATTTCTGTTGTTCCTCTTCACTGATGATCTGTTTGATTATTCCCTGAAAATCGTCATTATCAAGTCTATTGACATTATCCCGGTAAAATTTCAACTTCCTGTTTATCAGGTCCAGAGCCTTTCTGTACATCTCCGCCTGCCCGATATCGCATTGGAAAGCTTTTCTTTCTTCCTGCATTTCCGAAAATATCTTCTTAACTTCCTGGAAAACACCCGTTTTTTTCAGGCTGAGAGTTTTATTTTCCATGATACCAGCGAGGGCAGCAATGTGCCTGGCATGATCTCCAGCCAGTCTGTTCAGGATATTCCTCAGGCCTTCATTATCAATACAGCCAGAAGCCAGCTTTCGGTAATGATCAATGGTTTCCTGCTCAATTTCAGTAATGATTTTTATGAATTCCATATTCCCTCCTCATTTCCAAATAAAATATTTGCCGATACATTAAATCAGACAAGTTTTTTTATTCCTCTTCGAAATGCTTGCCCAGGCTTTGCGATTATATTGATAAATATTAATATTTGCCAGCGTTTAATAATTTATTATTTTTTCAGTAAAAAAAATCGGGAGGAAAAATGGAAAAACTGACCAAAGCCAGTTTCAAGGAAAAAATTTTCGATTATGAGAATAATGAAGAATGGAAATTCGAAGGAAAATTACCAGTGATTATTGATTTCTATGCTGACTGGTGCGGACCCTGCCGTATGGTTACACCAATACTGGAGGAACTGGCTCAGGAATATGCCGGTAAAATTGAAGTATATAAAGTTGATACCGAAGAGCAGCATGAACTGGCTTCTGCCTTTAATATTCGCAGTATCCCATCCCTGCTTTTTGCCCCTCTGGAAGGCAAACCCCAGATGGCAATGGGGGCTTTGCC
>JAFGEH010000041.1 GCA_016931665.1 Candidatus Cloacimonadota bacterium
CCGCAGCCTGGAATATGCCGAATTCACCGAGAAACTGCATCCTTACGGCATTCAGTTATTCGGCACGGACCATAGATTGATGGTGAAAATCCTGCCTCTCATTCTGAAGATAAAACCGGACTTTATTGATATCAACATGGGCTGCCCCGTGAAAAAAGTGGTGAAGCGCGGAGCAGGTGCAGCTCTGATAAAGGAACCTGCCAGAGCCGCTGATATGGTTAAAGCACTGCGGGAAGCTTTGCCCCCGGCTCTGCCTCTTTCCGTGAAAATTCGTTCGGGCTGGGATAAATACAGCATCAATGCCGAGGAAGTAGCTCTACGCCTGGAAGAGGCCGGTGCTGATATCATCTGTCTGCACCCCCGCACCAGAAGCCAGATGTATGCCGGGCGCAGTGACTGGAACCTGATCTTCCGACTCAAACAGCAGCTGCATATCCCTCTGATCGGTAACGGCGATGTCCGTACTCCGCAAGATGCTCTTACTCTCTTTGCTGAGACCGGATGCGACAGCATCATGATCGGGCGGGGTGCCCTGGGCAATCCCTGGATTTTCCGGGAGATCAAAGATCATCTCTCAGCCGGAAATTCTCTTTCCCTGACCCGGGAACAAAAATTTGACATAATTTCCCAACACTGTAAACTGGTGGCAGATCAATTGGGAGAAGAAAGGGCTGTGATCGAAATCAGAGCGCATCTTTCGTATTATACCAAAGGGTTCCGGGATGGTTCAGCAGTACGCAATTACCTGAACCGCAGTCTCGACCTGGAGGATATACTGCAGAAGGTTAAGGATCTTTACTATGGACAGAGTTGAGAACATCCTCTGGCAGACCAAATTCCTGAAAGATAAAAACTGGCTAAAAGTGAAGAATCTCCTGCAACAGTCCATCAACGAATATCCCGAAGACTCCCGGCTTCACTTTGAACTGGCAGAATTATACTATTCTAAAAAACTGTTCGTGAAAGCCATCAATATCTATCAGCAGATCATTTATATTGATGGTGAAAGTGACGAGATCAATTTCCGGATTGGCAACTGTTTCCTGGCACTCAAAGAATTCCTTCTGGCAATAGACTACTATGAAAAGGTAGACGAATATTTTCCCGAATTATATTATAATAAGGCTTACACTTATTCCAAGCTGGGAAAAGTGGATACCAGTATCGGGATCATGGAGGATTTATTAGTCAATCAGACTAACTCCGAAATCCCCTATATCTTTCTGGCGGAGCTCCTGTTTAATCAGAAGAAATATACCCTAGCCCTGGAATATCTGGAAGAGGCTGAATCGCTGTTCGGAAAACAAAGCAGTATATTCTATCTCAAAGGCATCGCCTATTTTCATCTGGAAAACTGGCTTAAATCATATCTGGAATTCAAACAGGCCGAAAATCTTAAACTGGAATCATACCATTTCTTCCGCGCTTATGGATTGACCTGCGAGAAAATAGGCAAAACCGAGGAAGGTATCCGTAATCTGCTGCGCAGTATCAAACTTGATCCCCTCTCTGCCACCAGTTACCTGGAACTGATTCGCATTTACCTGGATCATGACCGGGTTATGGAAGCCTACAGCATTATGCAGCATGCCCGTAGAAACATTCCCTTCTCTATTTCCCTTTCCCTGCTTTATAATCAGATATTACAGAGAATTGATGGTAAAAGGATAAACAACCCCCATGAATAAGAAAACCATTCGCTGCCGTAGCTGCGGACGCCAGGTGAGTGCCAGTGCCCGTCACTGCCCCAGATGCGGCACAGTCCTCAAAATGCCCGCTTCCGGCATATTTGTTCTAATCTTCCTGGCTTTCATCATCATTGGATTTGCCATAGTGATAATATTTAAACTGTAAAAGGCTGATATAACCAGGTCAGCCCACCACCAGCCAGGCTGGGCCATTGAGTTGATCTGCCGGGATCAGCCCCTCGTTACGATTTTCGGACTGGTTTTCACCGAGTATAATGAAGCAGGACACCAGGAATATATACCCGGCAGATGCCCATATTATACCTTTTTAAATACCATCTCAGTGACATTACTCGGGGTAATTTCCTCACAGAATTACACACCGAATCAAAAAAATCTTGTAGATAATCCAACAACCAGAAAAATGCCTTTATTCTGAGAAATGGGGAAACAGATGAAGAATATATTGCTTTACACAAGCCTGGTCCTTCTGCTCTGGTCCGGTAGTTATGCAACGACCATCGCCACTGTAAATAACCGTGAAATAACTTATGAGCAGCTGGCTGAAGAGATGGAAAGCATTGCCGCCTATACCGACCTCCCTTATGCCCAGATCCGGCAGATCGCCCTGGATAATCTGATATCAGAACAGACCCTGATCATCTATGCGCAGGAAAATAATATCGGGGTGGATAACTCCGAACTGGAATCCTTCTTTATTGCTCAGTTTGGAGATCTGCCCAGATTCAACACCAACGGAGAGTTCGATTACCAGAAATACCTGGATTTCAGTTACACGGAAACAGGAAGAGAGATACTGCAGGAAATACGGCGGGAAATCCTGTTGACCAAAGTTGAAACCCTGATCCGTTCCTCCTTTGACCTGTCCGAAGAAGCCCTGTTCCGGCAATTTATCCGGGACAATGTCAATCTGGACATTGGCTACACCCTGGTGGATTTAGAAGCTGCTTCCGTAGATACTTTCTTCACACCAGAAGCTGCCCGGGCGTATTATGAAAAATTTAAAAAAAATTACCGCATGAAAGAACAGGTTAGAATAGAATTCGTAATAATACCTTTCAGTGATTTTCAGGAAGCTGCCATGGATTACTGGCAGGCCGTACTGGAACCGGTTCTGCTGGCCGATACAAGCCTCACCGAATCTCAACTGGACAGCCTGCAATCTGTATTTCTTGAAACAGAAATCCGCAGCAGAGCCCTCACCCGGGCCGAAGATGTGATGATCCGCCTGCAGCAGCAGGAAAATACCCCCTATCCCCTTATGACCACCTGGCTCAGGGACAGTAAGAATGACACTGAACTGCCAGCTTCCCTGTATGATTCTGCCCTGAGCATGAAGAAAGGTCAAATAGCGGAACCTGTTCTCATCGAACCCGGTTACCTGGTTTTCCGCCCGGTAGAATTTAATAAACCCCGCCAGGTCCGGCTGTCCGATATTGCTCCCCAAGTCTGGCATGACTATCGCCAATACGCTACCAATCAGGTTTATGCCGATCAGATGAAAGAGTATTTCATTAACCATATCGACGATTTCATTGTGCCGGTAGCTATTGTTCGTCAAATTATCATACCCGGGTCACCATTGAAACTCGGTCAGGGGCCTGACTTGCGGCAGAAAAATCTGCAGGAACTCATAGATAGGTACTGGCAGGATGAAAAGCAGCTGGATCGGATCGTATCCCAGCATCGTCTGGCCGATTCCCATCAGATAATCTTTCTGGAAAAATACACCAATCAGGAAATGAACGGGCAGATAGCTTCCGGGTTGAAGGCAGGTAATACCTCCGGCTGGCTCACTCGGGACAATGATCTGATCTTTTATCTGACTCTGGCTTATTTTCCTGAATATATTCCTGACTGGGAGAATGTATATAACGTTATCGACAGCCGGGAATTAGTTATAGAGATCGATACCACTGAATTCCGCAAATTCTACGACCTGAACAGCAAAGATTTCATGACTCCGGACAGCCTGCGCCTGGGAGGTGTGTTTTTTCCCGCCCCGATCGACTCGGTGCAATTGCCGGAAATGGCCGTACGTAACTATTACGAAGAAAACATTAACTTATTCTATCGTGAAAAATCAGTGATCTTTAACTGCATCTGGACCAGCGAACAGGAAAATGCCGCTAACATCCCCCTTTACTTTGCTAAAGGTGCTGACTTTCCCATTCTGCAGTATTGCTTCGATGAAGGCTGTGATCTGCCCGCGGGAGAACTGGTAAAAATGCGCCTTTTGCCCCCAGTGATAGAGCAAATCCTCTCGGAAATGCGTGATCAATCCATCTCCGGTCCGGTTGCCTGGCGACATGGCTGGTTGATTTTATATAAGAAGATCAGCTATCCTGACGGCCTCTGGCAGCTGGAACAGGTCCGGCCTGAGATCGAAACCATGCTGAAAAAAAGAATAGCTGATGAACTGGCCAGGGAGAAAACCCGGGCAGTTTTCGATTCTACCACTTATTTCTCCCAATGTTATAATTATGCACCAGAAAACGTTTTCAAAACCGGATACCACCCGGCAGACGGGTTGTTCGAAATCCTGGGCGACATCAGTGAATACCGGGAAGAACTGCTTCGACTCTGGCCCAATGAAAAATACAGCTCACTTGTTCGACTGGAAAACGGTTATGCCGTTGTATTCAAACTGGCTCATAAAGCAGCCAGACAACTCTCTTATGAGCAGGCCCTGCCTAAGATACGGGAGATATTCACAGCCAGAGAGAAGGTTCGCCTGGCCAGAGAATATGTGTATTATCTCAGACGGCAAGTACTGGAAGGGGAAGATCCGGATTTTCTGTTTCAGTGGTTCGGTGGCTGGCTGAGAGAATATAACCTTACCCTGGACAGCAATTTTCTGGGCGGGGATTTCAGCCGTTTACTGTTGGAAGATGCTGCCAGTCGGGAAGAAGGATACTGCAGCCCCCCCATAAGTATGTCAGAGAATAAATTGTTGTTTTATAAGCTATATCGGCTGCAGAAAGCACCTAAAGAGCTTTTCTATTTGCATCGGGATGAATATGAACGCCTGATTCAGGATGAAAAATATAACCTCTGGCTGGAGCGTTACAGGTCCCGCCTGGATATTAATATTTTTCAATAACCGGAATTGTTAATGCGCATCCTTCAGGTTTCTGCTCAAAAACCCGGCTGCACAGGTAGCGGAATCTATCTGCAGGCGCTAAGCCGGATGTTAGCGCAAAACAATCATCAGCAGGCCATCCTGGCTGGTGTTTCTTCCCGGGATGAAGCCTGGCTGCCTTCAATCCACGACCTCAGTTTCTTCCCGATAGCATTCGAGACTCCGCAATTGCCCTTTACCCTGCCCGGAATGAGTGATGTGATGCCTTATGCCAGCACCAGATACCAGGATCTCTCAGACGAACAATATCATGCCTGGCAGCAGGCTTTTCTCGACTGCCTCCGGGATATAACGGCTGATTTTCAGCCGGATGTAATCATCAGTCATCATCTCTGGCTGCTTACTTCTCTGATCAAGCAAAATTTCCCGGAAATACCTTTGCTGGCAATTGCACATGGTACCGGCCTCAGACAGCTGGAGCTGGCCCCCCGCTTTCGGGCCAGGGTCCTGACCGGATGCCACCAGGTTGATAAAGTGCTGGCACTTACCGAGTTTCAGCAGATTATGATCAATCAGGTTTACCAGATCCCTCTAAACCGGATAATGGTGACCGGGTGTGCCTATGACGATAAGATATTTTTTCCCGGCGAATCCGTTGTCAACAGGTCCTATCCCCGTCTGGTTTACTGCGGGAAACTGGCCCGGGCCAAAGGTGTGCCCCAGCTTATACAGGCAGTAACCGGCTTACTAGCGGAGTACCCCGGATTGCAGCTGGAACTCATTGGAGCAGGCACAGGAGAAGATGAAAAAGAAATCTGTTCGCTCCTAAGAGGTTACAGCGCTAATATCTACTTGAAAGGAACTCTGGAGCAGCCTGCTCTGGCCGAACTTTTCCGGCAGGCTGATATTCTGGTTCTGCCTTCTTTCTACGAAGGATTACCTCTGGTTGTACTGGAAGCACTGGCCTGCGGGTTGCGGGTAGTTGCAACCGATCTGCCCGGTTTAAGGGAATGGTTGGGTGATGATATCCTGCAACGGGATATCGTAACTCTGGTCCCATTACCGCCGGAACTGGATATTGATGTTCCCCGCAGCCAGGATTTGCCAGCCTTTGAAACCGGACTGAAGCAAGCCCTCGATCATCAGATTAAACTCTGCCTTGCCAGGAACCGACTCTCACCGGCTATGATAGCTTCTCTTGTCCAAGACCATTCCTGGCATAATCTCTGTTCCCGGGTGGAAAATATTCTGCAGAGCATGTTACCATGAAACGGCTGATTCCGTGTCTTCTCCTGATATGGCAGGCGACTTTGTCCGCTCTACCGGTAGAGAAGGATACCCTCATTTTTCTCTACACAGCCGATATTCATGGCAAGATATACCCTTACGATTACTACCGGGATCAACCGGCTGATTTCGGCCTGGCCAGAATCAGCACTCTCGTCCGGCAATATCGGCAGAATTATGAACACGTCTTCCTTATGGACGGGGGCGACATGATCCAGGGAACACCCCTGGCTTATTATTACAACCGCATCGATACTCTCTCTCCCAATCCTTTTATCCTGGTGATGAACCACCTGGATTATGATGCCATGGCTGTGGGTAATCACGAAATCGAACAGGGCAAAAATATCTACGATAAACTGCGGGAGGAATCTGATTTTCCCTGGCTTTCAGCCAATTCACTGCTTCCGGACGGCTCCCCGTATTTCCAGCCCTTTTCTCTGCTGCAGGCTGGCGATATAACTATAGGCGTTTTAGGGCTGACTACTCCCGGAATTCCCCTCTGGCATAACAAATCTCTGTATCCGGATATAATATGGACAGATATGGTAACAACTGCCTCTGCCTACTGGCCGGAACTGACTGCACAGTCTGATCTGCAGATTGGAATTTTCCATGCCGGATTCGATCATACCAGCCAGCAGGAACAATACAGCTCAGCCGGGCTGCCGCCAGTCAACGCTTCCGGACTGGTGGCGGAAAGCCTGCCGGGATTTACTATTATCTTCGGCGGTCACTCCCACGAATTAATCCCCGAAGATTCGCTCTATATCAGCTATCCGGAAGTCCCGGTCAAACTTGCTCCCGGTGCCCATGCCCAGGGTGTTGGAGTTGTAAAGGTACTATTATACCGGCAAAATGGGAGCTGGTCAGTTGAAGCAATTTCCGCCAAAGTGGAAAACATCTCCCAGCTGGAACCGGATGCTGCCGTTCTGAATTTGACCGGACAGAGTCATTTGACAACACTGGACTTTGTAAATCAGTGTATTGGGATAGCAAACACCGAATTATCAACGCGTAATGCCTATTTCCGTGATAATCCCCTTATTGAATTCATCAACCGGACTCAAATGGAAGCTTCCGGTGCCCCGATATCTTTTACCGCCTGTTTTACAGAGGATCTGGTAATTGAAACCGGAGAGATCCAGCGGAAGGATATTTTTGCTCTTTACCCGTATGAAAACCAGCTTTGTGTTCTCTCTCTTACCGGCCGGCAAATCAGACAATACCTGGAAAAAGCGGCTTCCTGTCTGCAAAGAACTGAACAGGAGATCAGTCTCGCTCCCGGCATCGCTGGATATAACTATGACATGGCAGAAGGCCTTGATTATACCATCGATCTGGAGCAGCAACCCGGAGCCAGGATCAGTAACATCCTTCTGAGTGTTAGCAGTGAACCTTTACAGGATGAGGAGCATTATCCTGTAGCCTTGAATTCCTACCGGGCAGAAGGAGGTGGCGGCTATCTGGCAGCCATCCGGGGCCTGGATGCACCCCTGCTCTACATCTCGGAAACGGAAATCAGAGATATTCTGGCTGAATTTTTAAGCAGGATCGGCTCGATCGGGCCGGAAGTCGATGGAAACTGGCGGATCCTGAATTATGATTCTGAAGAATGAAAATGATTATATCCAATATGTGGTATAAAGGATAAAAAAAATGAAGAAAAGAATTAAACCGCTTCCCTGGTACAGTATATCCCTTCTGATCACTCTTCTGGGAGCAATTTCTATTGTTCTGTTTTTCGGGATCTACTCTTGGGGCTGGTCCGCCTTTATTTTCTGGGTAATAATTGCCTGCTGGGCCGTAATCCTTATCGGAGCCACCTATGAGATCTCCCGCCAGGAATTCTACTATCGGCAACTGATCAGGGAGATGAAAGACAAAATTAATCAACTGGAAAAGGAACTTCTGACAGGCAAACATTCTCAAACCTGAAAGCTGTTCAGTCAGACATTCTGAAAATCAAGACTTTTTTTGCATTTGACAGGCGGCATAATAAATATTCTTTCGTGTTTTAAAGAAATTCAGGAGCGTTAATGATATTTCCGGCAGATAAATCAGCCTATAGATCACTGGGAAAACCTGTTTTTCACCTTTCAAATTATACTGCCATTTCCGGAATGTATCAGAAGCTGTGAGGCTGGAATGAATATTATGATCCCGGTTCAGGAACTGCCAGCTGTTATCTTTGATATGGATGGAGTTATCATCGACAGTGAGCCGCTTTATTTTCGGGTGGAACAAGAGCTTTTCCAGTCACTCGGAGTAGATATCTCACGTGAATTCCACTCTAATCTGGTGGGCTTATCCATGAACAGGATCTGGCAGATGATCAAACACAGGAACAACCTCTCCCAAAGTATCGAGGAATTGACAGAGATCCATCATCGGCTGATGATCGAGCTCATACGAAACAGTCCCGGCCTGAGACCCATGCCCGGTCTGCTGCCCCTGCTTGCTCAATTACATGAATACAATATACCATGCGCCATCGCTTCCTCTTCCAGCCGGGAACTGATCGGGGAAGTCCTGTCTCGTCTCGATATCAGCAATTATTTTCGGGTGATAGTTGGCGGAGACGAGATAGTAGAATCCAAACCCGATCCGGCTATTTTTCTATCAGCTGCCAGTCAGCTGGCCAAGAAGCCGGATCAATGCCTGGTAATAGAAGATTCACGGAACGGCATGCTGGCTGCCCGTTCTGCCGGTATGCGCTGTGTCGGATTGAAAAATCCTAATTCCGGCTGGCAGAACTTGCAGGAAGCAGATCTAATCATTACTGGACTCAGTCAGCTTGATCTGAATATTATAATTAATTTACTAAAACAGCAGGGAGGCAGTTATATCACGGAATAATTCTCTAACAGAAACATCAGCTGGCTTCCGCTGGCGTCAGCAGGAATTTACTCTACAGATTCATATCTCGGAAGATTGCCTGTTTCTGAGCCCGGCCCGTGAACTCTATCTGAATGGCCACCTCCTGCTGAAGCATACAGGCTGTCGCTGCAGAAATCATCAGAAAACCATTTTTACCGGTGCTGACGGGCAGGACCATACCCTGCATTTCCGCACCGTAAACCGTTTCAATTTCTGGCTGGATACATCAATTCAGATAGATGATGAAGTGGTGTTCACCAGCCTTATTCCTGTTAAAGGCTGGTATACGACCCTACTGGTATATCTGCCCATACTGTTCCTGCTGGGTTTATCCCTGGGTAAAATCCTGGGGCTTCTGACCATTAGCTTTGCATTCTGAGAATCAGGAAATGATTTTTTCTTGACACCCGAAACCGCTGAAAATCTTTTTACCTACTCGTGTGGCGGGATAGCTCAGTTGGTAGAGCAGAGGCCTGAAAAGCCTTGTGTCCCCAGTTCAAGTCTGGGTCCTGCCACCATTTCTTTAACTGATCCACCCTTCCTGCTGCAGGATATATATCATAGAACTGAAACCATCTTCATTGTTGTCTGCAACTACCCTGAAATCACGAAGTAAATCCCCGGGTGCATTACCCACAACAAAACTTTTCGCAGTCCATTGCAGCATCTCCAGATCATTGTAATCATTACCTATGCTTACCGTCTGACTCTGCTCCAGGTTCAGTTTTTCCGTAAGCCAGGCCGCCGCCAGCCCTTTGGATACTTCCTCAGGAAATATTTCCACCCACACGGAATTGTGATCAAGCGGCGAAGTAGTACGTACCACCCTGACGAAATTCAGTTCTTTTTTCAGGGCATGAAACCGGTGGACTTCTTCCGATGGCATTACAGCCAGCAGCTGACTGGCCGGGCCAATTGCCGTAGTTTCATCCAGAGGTGCAGCATAATCCTGATACAAGCAGATTCTCCTTTCAAAGTCATCATTGCTGAAACCGTTGTGATAATAAAGGAAGTAGTGATTGTCCGGCAGTATCCGCTGGATCATAAAATCTGCCTGGTGAGATTTCAGTATCCTTAGTACCCTTTGCACTGTGGATTCTTCCAGATGATGTTCTCTGATCAACTCTCCCGTCTGCCAGTTCATAATACCGATACCCGTAGAAAAAATGACATAATCAACCGGAAAATCGGCTGTAACGGCTCTCCGCAGTGAAAACAGTGATCTGCCGGTAACCAGGACCCTGATAATCCCTTTCTTTTCCAGGAGAAGAAGGGCTGCGTGATTAGGAGAAGATAATTCTCCGTTATCCTTCAGCAACGTCCGATCCAGATCTGTAAAAACAATTTTTATCCTGCTTGGCATAATTTCTCTAATATAGATGAGTGGGTGGATGTCCAGAATATTATTTTCATAAAATATTAATTCGCTGCCGTCTTGACAAATTGCGGGGTTCTGTAATTATGCTGGCAGGAGGAGCAGTTGTATCTGATCAAAAATGTCCGGGCACCCCTGGTTCCTGAACCAGATCTGGCTGGCAGCCTGGCTGAAAAATTCGGGATAGAAAGAGCGATGATCGGCAGAATTCTGATCCGGCGCCGTTCGCTTGATGCCAGAAAAAAAAACCAGATCGGATACAATTTCACCTTGCTGGCCGATCTACCCGTTCTGGCTCATCCGGACCTGCTTCCCTGGCAGGAGGAAAAACCTGATCTGGAACCGGTTCATCAGATACATGATCCCCATCCTTTCATTGTAGGAACAGGCCCGGCTGGCCTCTTCTGTGCTTTAGGACTGGTTGAGAAAGGATACCGACCCTGGCTGTTCGACCGAGGAGATTCCCTCCCCCGGCGGCAGGAAAAAGTGAATGATTTCTGGCGGAAGGGTAACCTGGATCCGGAAAGTAATGTCCAGTTCGGGGAAGGCGGAGCAGGTACTTTCTCCGATGGCAAATTAACAGCTCGCAACCGTGATTTCTATTCGGAAAAAATCTTCGATTATCTGGTGGAATTCGGGGCTGATCCGGATATCAGGATTGATGCTCTGCCCCACCTGGGTTCTGACGGCATACGCCTGATCGTATCCCGCCTCCGTGCTTACCTCGAGCAGAAAGGTTGCCGCTTTTTCTGGAATCATTGCCTGAACGGCATTGAGATCAGCCACAACCGGATATCTTCCATCCTGATCAATCAAACCGCATATAAACCGGAAATACTGATCCTGGCTGTTGGTAACGCTGCCCGTGATACCTTCGTCCTCCTGAGCCGGCAGATCCGGCTGGACAATAAACCCTTTGCCGTGGGCGTTCGAATTGAGCATTCACAGGATTTCCTCAACAGAGCCCTGTACGGTGAAAAAACTAACCTGCAGCTGACCGGTCCTGCCACTTACCGGCTGACCAGCCAGTGCCAGGGACGCGGAGTCTACAGTTTCTGCATGTGCCCGGGAGGTTACGTGATTGCTGCCAGTTCGGAAGCTGAACATCTGGTGTTGAATGGTATGAGTTTCAGCTCACGGAGTCATTCTCTGGCCAACAGCGC
>JAFGEH010000225.1 GCA_016931665.1 Candidatus Cloacimonadota bacterium
ATCCTTTCCGGTAAAGCATCTACAAATTCCATTTCAACCGTGAATCTGCCTCCACTCACTACCGTATAAACTTTGGTAACTTCCAGCTGATAAGTTTGGCCAGAGAACTCAAAATCTCCGGGTAACCCTCTTACAATCCGGGAAATATAATATTCATCAATCTCGGCCCTGATTTTATAAGAATCCAGGATGTTGATCTGGCCCAGACGTTCTCCTGCTGATTTGGATTCACCGATCTCGGCATTGATGAAGGCCAGTTCGCCAGCTACCGGAGCCCTGACATCGAGATTCTCCAGTCTTTTCCTGACCAGATTGAGATTGTCCTGCATCCGGTTCACCGATTCCTCCAGCTGCTGTATCTGGATATTGCGGAAAAGAGAATCCTGCTTCTGACTTTCGATAACCAGCTCCATACGGTTGAACAGGTATTCGTAACTCTCTCTGGCATCACTGTATTCATCCTCGGATATATATTTCTTCTCATAAAGCGATTGCTTGTTCAGATATTCCTTCTCCTGCATCCTTACCCGATATTCCAGTTCCAGGATCTGCTGCTTAAGGTCGAGTTTGTTCTGTTCCATCAACAGGCGGGTATTGCGCAAATTATTCATCTGTTCAGCTAGGCTCGCTTCCCGGTTCATTATCTCCAGATGCAGGTTCGTATTGCTCAGTTGCAGAATAATATCGCCCTTATCCACCAAGTTGCCTTCTTCCTGCAGAATCTCTTCTACCCGACCTCCCTCCATGGCATCCAGATACACCGTACTGATTGGTATAACAGTACCTGTGATGGATATATAGTCATGAAAGCTATCCCTCACAACCTGCTCGATGGTCAGCCTCTCTCTCTGCACATTCAGTCTGGAACTCCTGTCGCCGAAGATCAGAGAATACAGCACCAGAGCAATGATAATAACACCCAGTGCCATCCAGATTATACGTTTCGGTGTCCAGAGCTTCTTCTCTATAATTCGATCCATCTGCTACCTTCCTTATCTTTCCTCACAATTTATCCATTCGCATTTTCCATACCACTATACCTAATTCACTAATTTTCTGGCAATTAGAAATTTCGGATTCTCTCCCCTGCGTTCGTTTTTGCGACAGCAATTGTTCGAATGCGAACGTTTATGGGGAAAGGTATTGACTGAAATTTTAAGATTCCTAGATATGTAACCTGTTCTCACTTCCTGGTTGGAAAATTTCGGCTGAAAGGAGTCAAGATGAGCCAGAAAGAAGGAATTATTCTTGCCGTTGATGATAACGAAGATATCCTTACCGCTCTCAGGTTACTGGTAAAACAGCATGTTCAGACCATTCATACCATATCTGATCCGGAGCGGATACCGAATCTGATGAGCGAATTCAACTTTGATGTTATTTTACTGGATATGAATTTTTCCATGGATGTCATCAGCGGTCAGGAAGGTTTTCACTGGTTACGCAAGATACTGGAAATAGATCCTAATGCCGTGGTGATCTTTATCACTGCTTACGGTGATGTGGAAAAGGCGGTGAAAGCGGTGAAGGCTGGTGCCATGGATTTCGTGATCAAACCCTGGCAGAATGAAAAGCTGTTGGCAACAATATCTTCCGGCATCCGTCTGCGTAAATCCCGGACGGAAACAGCCAACCTCAAGATGAAGCAGAGGGAACTGAGTGCTACTCTCGACCAGCCTTTTCACGAATTCATAGGCAATTCCACTCCGATGCAGAATGTTTTATCTCTGATCCAGAAAGTAGCCCAGACCGATGCCAGCGTTTTGATCCTGGGTGAGAACGGTACGGGCAAGGAACTGGTGGCCCGGGCACTGCACCGCAATTCTTCCCGGGCTGATGACGTTTTTATCAGTGTCGATCTGGGAGCACTCAGCGAAACTTTGTTCGAAAGCGAACTTTTCGGTCATGTTAAAGGTGCCTTCACCGATGCTAAAAAAGACCGTCCGGGGCGGCTGGAAATAGCTTCCGGCGGCACCCTGTTCCTGGATGAGATCGGTAATCTTTCTCTGCCGCTGCAGGCCAAACTGCTCACCAGCCTGGAAAAGAGGGAGGTGATCAGAGTGGGTTCCAACCGGCCCCAGCCCATAGATATCCGTCTGATCTGCGCCACCAATATGCCAATTCATAAAATGGCCAAAGAAAACAGGTTCCGGCAGGACCTACTCTACCGCATCAACACTGTCGAGATCTTCCTGCCGCCTTTGCGGGAAAGACCGGAGGATATCAAACCCCTGGCGGAATTTTTCCTGGAGAACTTCAGCAAGAAATATAAAAAGGATATTAAAGGTATCTCCCTGGAAGCCCTGCGCAAAATGGAAAATTACAGCTGGCCCGGCAATGTGCGGGAATTACAACACGCCGTGGAAAGAACTGTGATCATGAGTGATAACAAAATCCTGCAGCCGGAAGATTTTCTGCTCTGTACATCCGATGTAAAAACCGAAGATTTTGAATTTGATAACCTTAACCTGGAAGAAGTGGAACTGAATATCATCCGGAAGGTCCTCAACAAGCATCGCGGCAATATAACGCAGGCTGCACGGGAACTCGGACTAACCCGCACTTCCCTCTATCGCCGTCTGGAAAAATATGGTCTATAAAAATTACCGGTTCCGGCTGCTGCTCAGAATCTCCTTTCTGATCCTGACCATCTGCCTGCTCTTTTACTTCCTGTTCAATCACATGTTCAATATCACACCTGTTCTGATCGGAATTGTTATTATCCTGCAGATCATCGCCCTGATTCATTTTCTGGAAAGCACCAACCGCTATCTCACCCATTTCCTGGAGTCGATCCGGTATTCGGATTTTACCCGCTCCTTTCAGATTCAGGGACTGGGTAAAGCCTATGACGGCCTGAAAGAAGCCTTTAACTGCGTAATTCAGGATTTTCAGAAGATCAGGGCCGAGAAGGAAGCCAGTCATCATTACCTGCAGAATGTCATTCAGCACATCGGCACCGGGCTTATCGCTTATAATGCCAGCGGAGAAGTGGTGATGATCAATAATGCTGCCAAACGTCTCTTCCAGGTCTATAACCTGAAAAATATCTCCGCTCTCGAAAAGATCAGCCCGGAGCTGGTCCATGTCCTGCGCAACAGTCCTTCCGGCAGTAAGACCCTGCTCAAGGTCCAGCTGGAAGATGAGTTATATCAGTTGATGATCATGACCAAGGAATTCCGGGTGGAAGGATTATCATACTATCTGGTCTCACTGCAGAATATCCAGACCGAACTGGAAACCCAGGAACTGGAAGCCTGGCAGAAACTTATCCGCGTACTAACGCATGAGATCATGAATTCCATAACGCCTATCTCTTCTCTGTCTGCCACGGTCAAAGACCTTCTGAATGATATCAATACCAGCGATCAGGTACCGCAGGAAATCGATGACGAAACGGTGATCGATATCCAGAATGCCCTTAAAACCATTCATAAACGCAGTGAAGGCCTTATCCATTTCGTGGAAACTTATCGCAATCTTACCAGGATACCCAATCCCGACTTTAAAATCTTCCCGGTAAAGCAGATCTTTGAAAACATCAATAAACTGATGACCGAGCCCCTGCAGAACAGCGTTATAAACTTTGAGATGGAAATTGAGCCCCAATCGCTGGAATTAACGGCAGATGATCAGCTCATCGAACAGATCATCATCAATCTGCTCAAGAATTCCATCCAGGCCCTGGAAAACCGTACCGGTGGCAGAATAACTCTCAAGGCATTCATCGGATTGCGCAGCCGGGCTATCATTCAGGTCATCGATAATGGACCGGGTATTCTGCCGGATGTGATTGATAAGATCTTCATACCTTTTTTCACAACCAAAAAAAGCGGTTCCGGTATTGGACTCAGTCTTTCCCGGCAGATCATGCGTCTGCACGGTGGTACTATCACCGTCAGTTCCAAGGTGGAAGAAGAAACTGTCTTTTCTCTGCGATTTTAATCGCTCAGCAACTGCTCCCTGCCACAAACCCTGTTGTCCAAGCTATCTGCAGGTTAAAACCACCCGTCAGACCATCCAGATCCAGAACTTCGCCAGCGAAGTATAATCCCGGGATCAGGCGGGACCCCATGGTCTGCGGATCCACTTCCTGAACATCCACACCTCCGGCAGTGATAACAGCTTTACTAAAGGGTCCATGCCCTGTCAGCTCAACCGGTAATGATTTCAGCAGTTCCACCAGGCGTTTCCTCGCTTTAATTTTCAGATCAATTACCCGGGTGCCCGGCTTGATATTGCTCAATTGTGGAAATATGCCGGCAAGGGCAGCCGGCAGCAGTTTGCGCAGCAGATCCGCCGTTATCAGTCCTGGTTTTCTTTCCACTTCCCGTTCTATCCGGTTCTGCAACTGTTCCGGGGACAAAGCTGGTTTCAGGTCAATCAACAGCCGGCATCCCTGCACACTATCGAGCTGTGAACTGGCGGTGAGCAATAACGCTCCGCCTGCCATACCCTGATCCAGTTCGATTTCGCCGAAACCGGAAAACAGCTTGCGGCCGCTTTTACTGATAATCTCAACCCCGCAGTTTTTCAACAGCAGTCTGTTCATTACCTTAATCCAGGCAGTTGAAGTTACCAGCGGTACCAGAGCTGGACGGGTTGGCACGATGCGGTGTCCCAGGGCGGCTGCCCAGCGGTAGCCATCGCCGGTGGAACCTGTAGCGGGATAACTCATTCCTCCTGTAGCAATGATCAGACGGGAAGAATGATATAAGCTGCTGGTGGTTTTAATCTGGAATATTCCCCGCTCATGACTGACCTGGATCACCCGTTCAGAACGGAAATCAACCCCGGCTTTGTCTGCAATATTCAATAATACATCCAACACATCCCGAGCCTGGTCACTGGCGGGGAATACCCGGTTTCCTCTTTCCGTTTTGGTGGGTAGACCGAGGCTGGCGAAAAAGGCGATAGTATCGGAACTGCCGAACTGATACAGGGCATTGATCAGGAATTTTCCATTATGCAGGATATTACTGATCATAAGGTCATTGTCGCAGGCATTCGTCAGGTTGCAGCGCCCCTTACCGGTAAGCAGCAATTTGCGGCCGGGAAGCCGGTTGCCGTCCAGCATTATGACCCGATAACCCCTCTGAGCCGCGGTGATGGCAGCTGTCAGGCCTGCTGGTCCTGCTCCGACCACCAGAACGGAAGTTCCTCTATCCAAAATATCAGGCTTTCTTGAAAAACATCACGTAGCAAGGCCTTAGTGCAAATATAATCAGAATCAGAATATACCAGACCAGTCGCAGATCAAGTAGAACAGGAAAAAGTTTAACCAGAATAATCCCGACCAGGATCCCTATGCCTTGGCATAATTTCAGATCAAAGATGGAAAACAGTTTCATACGTCGGTTAAAAAACGCAATCATATCGCCCTCCCTTCTTCCGGATAAATATTTCCTGGTGAAATTCAGGCAAGTTTTTTCTTCCGGGGCATCTGACAGAAAATTATTGACCGTTTTCCCCCAGTTCGGAATATATGCGCCATATTGTTATTAAGGATAAGGCATGATTTACAGTCAATATACAGTCGAATTTCACAGAAGTGAAGTTTATTTCGCTTCCGATTTTAAACTTACTGCCGGCAGCCTTTTACTCCCCTGGTAGGGGATAGCGAACTTTACCACAACTTATTAATAATCAATAATTTCAGGAGCTGAAAATGGAATATCCTTTTCATAAGATTGAGAAGAAATGGCAGAA
>JAFGEH010000042.1 GCA_016931665.1 Candidatus Cloacimonadota bacterium
CGACCAGATCCGCTGGTGGGAAAATCTGGATTGTTTCCTGATCCCGGATTTTCAGGCAGATGTCCACAGTGGACACGCTCCTCTTACTGTTTCATTCCAGGAAGAATGCTATAGCCGTCCGGAAGCAGTGGATTGGAACTGGGATTTCGGTGACGACTTCATCATTGATACTCAGGGACCCCAGGTTACATGGACCTTCACCGAACCGTCTTATTATGATGTTCGTCTCTACGCCAGTAATGGGATAATCAGTGAAACTAACCTTAAGGAAGATTACATACGCGTATTCGACGGTGAAAGTTCCTTCGAGATCAATGGCAGCAGCGGGAAAGCAGAATGTAGGGCATCCTGTGTGGGCAATATAGCAGAACAATTCACAATGGAAGCCTGGATCAATCCCCAGGGCTGGGGTGAAAGTACTACTTCAGGAGGGATGATCATGGATAAGACCGCTATTAAACTCTTCCTCTGTCAGCAGCATAACGCCTTGAATGATCAGTGTCTTATGCTGCGCCTCAGCACGGAAGGGGCTCCATTCAGTCTGATTGCCACTCCTGATTTTTCTATAAATCTGGACGAGTGGACTCATATCGCAGCCTCATATGAAGGAGCAGGAAATCAGGTTGGTCTTTATATCAACGGAGTTCTACAAGAATTGAGTTTTCTTAATGCTCCCTCGGGAAATATTTCCGATAATTCCACCAGCAGCCTATATCTGGGTAATAATGGCGGTGAATCCAGCAGTTTCCACGGTGTGATCGATGAGGTCAGAATCTGGTCTAGTGTCCTCAGTGTTGAGGAAATCAGCCAGAACATGAATTCGATTTTGTCGGGGAACGAGCCTGGCCTGCTGGCTTACTGGCGATTGAATGAAGGTTGCGGTGATGAAAGCTGCGATTTGACCGATGCCAACAATACTTTATTCCTGGATGGAGTTCGCTGGGCTCAGGGACTGCATCTGGAAAACAATCCGCTGGATGAGCACACCCTGATCCCGGGTAATGAAATTTATAATCCGGAGATTTTCCCCAATCCGTTCAATCCCAGTACCACGGTCTCCTTCTATCTGCCAGCTGAGGAAAATGTCAGCCTGAATATCTACAATCTCAAAGGTCAACTGGTCAGTTCACTATCCCGAGGAAAACTATCAGCCGGTTGGCATCAGTTGATCTGGAATGGTGTCGATCATAACGGTTCACCTGTTTGTTCAGGAATCTATCTACTGCAGTTCAGCACGGGAAAATATGACAGTTTGAAAAAAATTCTCCTTCTGAAATAGTCTGCCTGATGAGAGTATTGATACTTCATTAAATGATATCTCCGATTTATTTTTTCAAAACTGAAGAAAGACAACCAAAATTGGTTTGACCTTCCGGAAGAAAACTTCATATTGGATTTAAAGGAGTGTCGATGCGCAGAAAAGAAAGGGAAATAGAACAGCGCCGGCAGGAAATCCTGGTAGCTGCCCGTCAGTTATTCCTGAAAAAAGGATTCGAAAGCGTATCCATGGAAGATATTGCCGGCAAAGCTGAATTTTCCCGGGTAACCCTGTATAATTATTTCAAGAGCAAATTCGACCTTCTCTATGAGATTATCTGGGAAGCCCTGGAAGAGGACGACATTGACTTCCTTACAAAGGTAGAAAATATAAACTCCGCTTATGAACGGTTGAAGATTTATGCTAAACATCAATACGAATTTTTCCTCCACTACCCCGGATACCATCTTCTGATAGTACAATACAGAACCTATGCCGGAGTTCAGGTATCCCTGTCAGAAAAAAACCTTCTCAGACTACATGAACAATCTGAGAAAAGCAACAATTTCATCTATAACCTTATCCTGGAGGGTATGAAGAATGGCGAATTCCGTAAGGATCTCGATCCCCTGCTGGCATTAAATTTTTTCCTGAAATCCATCTTTGCGATCGTTCACCCCTACGTTTTTGACCCTCATCAGAACCTGACCGATCTGGACAGAGAGATAGAATATCTGCTCCGGGCATTTGTTTAGACTATGTAAAAATCTTGGGAGATAAATTAAACGTATTTTCTTCACTTTGTCTGATATATCCGATTAATTGGTGCTCATAAAATATTATAATTAAAGAGGGGAATGGTATGTTGAAGAAACGGGGCATTGCTTTCACGTTGCTATTTTTCATGCTTTTTATTTTTTTTCAGGTATCTGGTTTTCTGCAGGCGGAAGAACTGATCATTGCTTTTTCCTATGATATTCCTCCTTTTGTTACAAACAACGGCTTATCCGGCATAGAGATTGATATTGTAACAGAAGCACTCCAATATAAGGGTTATATTTTTACCACTATTCAGTGTTCCTACAAAGAACTGGAAGTAGCGATAATAGAAAAGGGTATCGATGCTGCCGCAGGGGTTAGAGAAATAGAAGACAGCACTTATTATTCTGACTATTTTATCTTTTTCAAAAATTTTGCCATCAGCAAAAGAAGATCGGGGATTGTGCTTGATTCTATCCCGGATCTGAAAGACAGAAGCATTATAACCTGGCAGAATGCCTATCGTGATCTTGGTCTGGAATTTGCAGCTTTGTTCTCACCTTCGGTAAAAGAAAACTACGTAAATAAATATATAGAATACCCGGATCAGGAAAAACAGGTGGAGATGTTCTGGCTGGATCAGGTGGAAGTGATCATAATTGATGAATACATCTTCAGATGGTTCACCAGGAACCTTGCCGGAAAGATCGATACCAGCGAAGAAGTTGTATATCATGACCTGTTCCCTGACAGAACTGAATTCCAGTTGAATTTCAAAGATAAGCAGATCAGGGATGATTTCAATGCGGGCCTGAAACACATTCTGGAAAATGGGCAATATCAGGAAATTATAAATAAATATATTAATTAGAACTTGCTATTACTGGCTTTTGTAAATGCGTTAAGGAGTATAAGAACAGGAGAAAATAATTTCCTCACGGAGACACGGAGTTCACGGAGAGGAAATATAAGATTTTAACCTTACCTCTGTGCCCTTTGTGCCTTTGTGAGAG
>JAFGEH010000226.1 GCA_016931665.1 Candidatus Cloacimonadota bacterium
AGCTGCAGCTCTGGCAGATTGCTGCATTTTAAGAAAGGTGAAGCCCGAAGTGCCTGCGGCATCGTCTATTGCGTTGATACAGTTGAAGTATATCAATATAATGATAAGTAAAGAATACTTTTTCATTGATAAATACCTTTTAAAATATTGAAAATTCCTTCTTTATTTCTGCATGCCAGAAGCAGCTGACGATTCTCTGCTTTGCGGCAAAAGTTGGAGATAGCGCTCAGGATTTTAAGATAGATATCTTTCATATTCTCCGGTACAGCGACCATGAAGATGATTTTTACGGGTTCATTATCAAGTGATTCAAAATCAAGCTCGTTCCGGAGAATGAAGATGACTATTTTCAATTCCTTTACCGCCTGGATCCTGGCATGAGGTAAAGCGACTCCCTTACCTATGCCCGTAGACATGACCGCTTCTCTTTCCAAAACAGCTTTCAGAAAATCTGACAGAGAAATGAGTGCACCCTGCTTTTCCAACATTTCTGCCATATCCTGCAAGCAGCTTTTCTTATCAAGAGCCAGATAATCCATAACGATTAAATCTTCGGAAAATATTGCCATTTATATCCTTTCCGAGCTTATTTTCAGCTTTCCATTCATCCATTAATTTGCTTGACTTCAGAAAGTCAATTTTTTTTTGTGAAGCTCAGTGGTAAGATAAATTTCAACAAAGGAGTGCGAAAATGCAAAGACATGGACTGCCATTATACGGGCTGATTCTGATCATATTGACTGCCAGTCTACCCTTGCCAGGTGTTGGTGTCCCGCGAGAAACTATAGTAGCTGAATTTACAGGAGGCAACATCACCAGTGGCGAGCTGGATGACAGGATAGATAAAATCCCCCCCATGTACCAGACCAAATACAAGACAGAAGATGGCAAAAACAGCCTTCTGGACATGATGTGCACCGAAGAGCTGTTTTATCTGGAAGGCCTGGCGATGAATATTAAGGATTCCCCTAAATTCCAGGAGCGAATTGAAATACAAATTAAAACCTATTACGCACAGGAATTCAAGAAAAACCTGCTGGTGGAAAATGTAACTCTGAGCCGGGAAGAGAAATATGATTATTTCAGGCAACATGCGAATGACATCTATGCCGGTGTTATCTTCGAGGAAGTGGAAAACTCGATTGAACTCCAACTTAGACCAAAGAAAGAAGAACAGTACTATCAGGATTACCTGACACTGCTCAGGCAGGAATATGAAATCTCTGTTTATCCTGATGTGCTTGAACAGGTTAACCTGGATTATCCGGAAGCCAGCAGATTTCTATATCCGGAGAAGATTATTGACAGTTCCAGCTCGGATATCGTGAAAAATGTAGAATTTTTCGTTACCAATTATACTGAGATGCCTCCCCAGCAGAAAAACAGTATGTCAACAACTGAAGGCTTGAATAAATATCTGGCTGATCTGGCTGAAATTCTCATGCTGCATGCTGAAGCTGTAAAAGCCGGTTATGAGGAGCGTCCTGATATCAGGGAGACTGTACAGCAGATAGAACGTAATATGGTACTGAAAACTGCCTACAATATGCTGGTAATTGACGAAATTACAATAACCGATGAGACCATGAATCAGTATTACAATAATAACCTTGATAAATTCAGTACCAAGGCTTCACGCCAGATCCAGACTTTCCATTTTGCTACCAGGGAAACTGCTGATCAGATGCGGAAGGATGTTAAAAAATTACTCAATAGAAACCATCAGAATGAGATAAACAGACTTGTTGAGGAGCATTCTCTTTACACCAAAAATAATGGAATCATTGATAATATCTATCAGAATGATATTATTCCCGGCATTGGCAAGGACGAAGTATATGCCGGACATGTCTGGAAAACTGCTGCTGGGAAAACCTCACCGGATGTATTAAGTAAGGTTTTCCAGAGCCAGCAGGGAGACTATGTTTTCTTCCGTATCCTGCTGGATAATCCGGCTCAGGCCCGGCCTTTTGTGGAAATAATTGATCGGGTGAGAGATACGATGATCAAAGATCTGAGCAAACAGAAATTTGATGAACAGACAATCAGACTGCAACAGAAGTATCAGCTGGTAAAGTATCCTGAAAGGCTGTTCGCAGTCCTTTCTTCAGAAGAGTACTTTCAGCTGGCCGAAGAAGCTCAGAAGAAGCGCCGCTTTCTGGATGCAATTTATTATTACGATAAGGTTATTAAGAATTATCCTAATAACAATGACGATTACAAAGCAACGTTCATGAAAGCCTTCCTCTATGCCGAGGAGCTGGACAAGAAAGACCTGGCTATCGAAATTTTTCAGGACCTGCTGAAATCATATCCCGAAAGTGACCTGCATGAGTCGGCCAGATTCATGATCATGGAACTGGAAGGGAAGGGAAGTATAATTGAAAAGTTCGAGGATTAAAAAGTAATTACCGGGAGGTATCATGTTTTATTCGGGTGAAAAATTAAAAGAGGTTTTTCTCCAAGCTAAAAAGAAAAGATTCGGAATCGTTGCCTCTAATATTGTATTTGACAGTGCAATTCGAGCTATAGTGCAGGGATATGATGCTCAGAAATCGGATGGTCTTCTGCAGATGAGTTCGGGAGCAGCCAAATATGCTGCCGGTGACAGCAAAGATATCAAGGTAGGAGCTCAGCTTATCTCAGCCATGATTAAAATTCTGGCCGGGCAGTATAAACAATCGGGGGTTGGATTACATATCGACCATGCTACACCCAATTATTTTGATTTCGTGGTTTACTGCATTGAAAATGGTTTGGTGTCTTCAGTTATGATCGATGCTTCGAAAGAGGATTTTGGCGAGAATGTAAGAATTTCCCGGGAAGTTGTAACCATAGCAAAAAAGTACGGAATCCTGGTGGAAGGTGAAATAGGTTACATCAAGGGGACCGAAGACGAAATTGTTTCGGAAAGTGAATTATACACCAAACCGGAGGAAGCTCTGGAATATGTAAAAAAAACCGGTGTTGACCTGTTTGCTGCGTCGGTGGGAACCAATCACGGAGTTACCAAGGGAGCCAAAGTCAAGCTTCATCTGGACCTGATCAAAGAGATTGACGACCTGCTGATCGCCAGTGATGTGGAAACGGGAATTGTACTGCACGGGGCATCCGGGTTAACAGACGAACAGCAGCGGACAGCTATCAGGAACGGTGTGGTCAAAATCAATAAAGACACCCACTATCAGATGGATTTTGCAGCGGCTGTCCAAGCCTACTGGGAAAAGGAAAAGGATGCTATCGTTAAGCCGGCAGGTCTGTCAGATGATGAATATATGCCGGATAAAGCCAGGTTCGATCCCAGGAAATGGCTGGTCCAGGGCGAAAAAGCCATGCAGAAGTCTGTGGAAGAACTGGTGAAAGTCTCCGGCAGTGCCGGTAATTCAATACTTCTGTAGTCAATATTCAGGGAGGAATTAATGAAAAAAATAGCTATAAACGGATTTGGACGCATCGGTCGCTTAGCCCTGCGGGTTATTCTGGATAAATATCCTGATCTGCAGGTAGCGGCTATTAATGATCTTACAGACGCACCCACTCTTGCTCATCTTTTCAAATACGACAGCGTCCATGGCAAATTCCAGGGTTCTGTCAGTGCAGAAAGTGATTTCCTTCTGATTGATGGGAAAAAGATCCGGATTTTCGCGGAAAAAGATCCGGAAATGCTGCCCTGGAAAGAATTGGAAGTTGAGTATATACTGGAATGCACAGGCATTTTCCGGTCACGGGAAAAAGCCGGCAAGCATCTGACGGCCGGTGCCAGTAAGGTGATACTTTCTGTACCCGCCAAAGATGCCATCGACGCCACTATCGTTATGGGAGTGAACGAAGGAACTTTGAAACCCGACCATAAAATCATATCCAATGCTTCCTGCACCACCAACTGCCTGGCACCTGTCTGCAAAGTAATCAATGATAAATTCGGGATTTTATCCGGAATGATGACTACAATACATTCTTACACCAATGATCAGAAAATTCTTGACCTGCCCCATAAAGACTTGCGGCGGGCCAGGGCAGCAGCCATGAACATGATCCCTACCTCCACCGGTGCAGCCAAAGCCATTGGGCTGGTTATCCCGGAACTGGATGGAAAATTGAGTGGTGTCGCTGTTCGAGTCCCTACTCCCGATGCATCTCTAGTGGATCTGACCTTGATCCTGGCCCGGAAAGCTACCCGGGATGAAATTAATCAGGCTATCAAGGATGCCTCTGAAAACAATATGAAAGGCATACTTGAATATTGCACTGAACCAGTCGTCTCCGGTGATATTATAGGTAATCCGCATTCTTCGGTGTTCGATGCAGATATGACCGACGTAAAAGAAGATCAGGTAAAAGTATTCAGCTGGTATGATAATGAATTCGGTTACGCCAACCGTCTGGTAGACCTGCTTGATTATGCTACCAGAATCTGATAAAGTCCAGTTCTAATCGGAAAACGTAATGTCTGAATAATATTTATACAGGGTCTGCGGACCCTGTTTGTTTTTCAGGGGGTATAATGTATAAAAATATTTTCTGTTTAATCATAATTATGCTGCTGATTGTTCCTCTCTCAGCCAACGAAGCCCGTCCCCCCCGGCATTTTAGAGATTTGAATAAAGAACAAACCTTTCCAGTCCGTAATCGCGATATAATCTGGCAGGATGATCTGGAAGGTACCCAGGAGCCTTGGCAGTCAGAATCAGGATGGATGCTTTCTTCAAGTTCTTTCCACAGCCCTGTTCATGCCTGGTGGATCGATGACGAACCCGATAACTCCGGCTTGAACCATCTGATTTCTCCCCTGATCCAGTTACCTGAGAACTGGCTGGAATTAACCCTGGAATACTGGTATTACAGCGATCTGATAGATTCTGACGGTGATGGTAATAACCTGCTGGATGATTATTGGATGTTGTATATTACAGACCCCGATCAGGCGATTGCCTGGCATTCTTCCTCTGTAAACGGCTATCTGGAAGGCAATTCCTGGTACGCCGGCAGTGATGAGACAGAAACATATGGCAATGCCTCTGCCTATTATCTATATATGCCTCCCTTCACTCTGCCGCCTGCCAATGCAGCTCAACTTGACTGTCTGTTGGATTACAATATTGAATCACCTAGCGGAGCATCTTCACCATACGACGGCTGGGATGTTGCCAATGCCCAGATCACTACTGATAACTGGCTGACTTATGAATTCCTGCAGGATACTGCATATCCCTACAATGTTCAGGTTGGCTATGCCGGCTATTATAACTCCGGTAATGCAGCTGATACCCTTTATTATCCCGGCTGGGCCGGAAGTAATGCCAATGGTTGGTTTGCCGCCAGTTTCAATCTGGATGCGTATCTGGGTGAAACCATCAGTATCCGTTTCTGCCTGAACACCGATGCCATGAATGTGGCTGGAGGATTCTGGGTTGATAATGTCGAATTGATAGTTAATAACAGCACCCTTTTTTCCGATTATGATGAAGAGAATTTGCTTCCTGATGAAAGCCTGTTAAACTGGCAGAGACTGGCAATCGATTACGGGACCAGCAGTGGCTGGTCAGAAAGCCCTGAATATGACATTTCCGACTTTGCGGGGCAGAATGTGCATCTCCGGCTGACAACCAGACTGGATGACAATTACGATGGGGGCGACGGCACAGGTTTCTGGCTGGATGATATCTCGATTAACGGCAGCAACTACTCTGTTTATGACGGTGCTGCCCTGTTTACCGTGGTTCCTTATCCGACTACAGCTGGTGTTACAATTCATCCCGGAATCGTGTATGGTAATGCCGGCCAATTCAATATTAATCCGGAATTAAGGCTGGATGTGGAAGATCTGGGCGGAGATTACGATTATTACGCGCTAGCCCCGGGAGAAATTCTGCCCGGCCAAAATGAGCTTGGCTGGTTGACGCCTTTAACAGGTTTCACTCTCGAATCCGGGACCTACAACTTTACAGGAAAAGTTCTGGCGGCAGGTGATCTGAACACAACCAACAACCAATTCACTTTTGAGAATATCCAGATTAATCAACTTGGCGTTTACGAATTTGGTTTTAATTCCAGAATCTGGGATGGTAGTTTTGTATCGTCTACCGCCTGTGGCACCTATTTTGATCCCTTCACCCAGGGATTGCTATCCGACCTGTTCTATTTGAATTGCGTGAAACTGCTACTCATCAACGACGGCAACTCGGATTTTCCCACTGAGACATTCGATATCAGCATCTGGGAAGCTATTGACGATCTTA
>JAFGEH010000043.1 GCA_016931665.1 Candidatus Cloacimonadota bacterium
ATTTCAGCAATCCGGTTCAAAGTGTCCATATCCATTTCGATCTTCACTTTCCTGTATTGAATGCCAAAGGCTGTCTGCACAGGGAAATCTACTTCGTCCCTGCTTCCTACTCCTATGGCATAGACTTTTACCCCGAAAGTAGCAGCAATATCCGCTGCTGTGAAGGGATCGATTTCACCTGTATTATTGCGTCCATCGGTAATCAGAATAATGACCTTCGATTTGGCTTCAGAATCCTTCAGCCGGGCTACTGCCGTAGCCAATCCCATACCGATTGCCGTGCCGTTGGCTTCTTCATCGATCTCAATGCTCTGCATTATCGACATCAGAATATTATAATCCAGGGTCAACGGGCATTGAGTAAAGGCATTTTCGGAAAAAACGATCAGCCCGATCCTGTCATTATGCCTTCTCTGGATGAAATCAAGGGCAACTTTTTTGGCGGCCTCCAGCCGGTTCACCGGTTGAAAATCCACTGCTTTCATACTGCCACTCACATCCAGGGCCAGTATAATATCAATACCCTTGCCAGTGATCTCCTGCTGTTTGAAAGCCAGCCTCGGTCTGGCCAAAGCAAATATCATCAGGATAATTATTATAACCTTTATAGCCAGGGGAAGAAAACGCTGCCAGGAGCTTCTACCGGCTATTTCACGGATCAGATCCACCTGACTGTGCAGCAGGGTCAGCCTTTTTCTATCCCGGATCAGAATCTCTACCAGCAGGTAAGGTATCAGTAAAAAAAGAAGCCAGAACCAGCGAGGTTCAACAAACTCAAACATTCTCTTCTCCTGCTTTTTCCGGTAGCTGTTCGACAGCAAAGGACTTGAGATAGCTTTCCAGCCAGTCCAGGGCTTCCCCGGCAGATTCATTGACAGGATGATGTTTGGCAAATTTCACTTTGTCCGCTGTTTTCAGAAAATCCATGATCTGTGATTTCTGCTTGTGATCCGGCAGAACCAGATTCTCTCTGATCTCGCTGGTGGTCATTTCCACCGCTTTCAAGCCATATTGCAGTTCCAGAAACAATCTGCATAATAATGACAGCTGGAAATATAAATTCAGAAGATCACCCTTTTCCAGCAGTTTCTGTTCCCGCAGGCTAAGCAGCAGAGAAAGCACTATAGCATAAGCCGGGCGAACCTCTCCCGCTGATTTTACTTCCGGCATTTTTCCAGCCCGACTCCGTATCCTTCTGATGATATAGGACAGAATAAACACCAGCCCGCTTAGAATTACCACCAGTACTGCTATATCCCAGAATCCCGGTTTGATTGGCAGAGGACCGGCAATATCACGGATGCTCTGCGCGCTATCAGGCAGAACAGAGGTAATATTCAGCTGGAAAGCGCCCGTTTGCAGAACCTTGCTGCCAGCAGCAGATTTTACCAGAAATTCCAATGGGGGAAAAGTATGCTCGCCGATCTCAAAGGCCTGAAAAGTAAAATTCAGTCTGGTATGCTGAACACCCTTGATGATTTCTTCCTGCTCCTGTACACCCTGCAAAAGGAATATATCCAACGAATCCAGAGGAGGTACGAATATGCTGTCACCCGGGTGGGATGTGATGTTAACCAGAATATGGAAGGGAGTACCGATAAATAATCTGGCTGTTTTTTCCAGAGTATATTCCAGATCTTGTCCGTTCAGACTGAGCGTGACCAGGAGAAAACAAATGCCTATTAAAATCCTTTTCATATCAATGCCTGTTCTTCATCCTGATCCTGAATCTGAAGAATTTCATCAGCTCGGGCACATAGGGTTGATCGGTTGTCAGGTTGATCAATTCGACCCGTAATTTCTGGAACCGCTCTTGCAATTCCTTAGACTGTCTACTGGCCGCCTGACGGAATCTTTCCCTGACCCTGCGGTTACTGCTGTTGATGGTGAACTTCCTGCCGGTTTCCGGATCTTGCAGATGAAGAAGGCCCAGACTGGGAATTTCAGTTTCCCCTTTGTCCACTATACGGATTGCTATTACATCATGCTTTCGGGCCAGCAGCTTGAGATGATCATCATAACCGCCCCCCAGAAAATCCGAAATCAGAAAAATGATGCTGCGCTTCTTGATCAATCTGTATATATATTCACAAGCTTGGGCAATATCCGTCCCGGAACCCTCAGGTTCGCAGTAAAGAATATCCCGTAGAATTCGCAGAGCAGATTTCCGTCCCTTCCTGGGAGGAATATATTTTTCTATCTTGTCGGTAAATAATAACAGGCCGACTTTATCATTATTGGATAGTGCTGAAAAAGACAGGACTGCCGTGATCTCGGTAATCAGCTCCGATTTAAGGTAACTGCGGGTACCAAACCAAGTGGAAGCGCTGCTGTCCACCAGAAATATCACATTCAATTCCCGGGTTTCCTCAAACTTCTTGATGTATGGTGATCCCATCCGGGCGGAAACATTCCAGTCTATTTGCCGGAAACTGTCCCCCGACTGGTATTCCCGGACTTCCGAGAATTCCAGGCCCTGGCCTTTGAACAGACTGTGATATTCACCCGAAAATAACTCATTTACTAAATTCCGGGTGGTTATTTCAATCTTCCTGATCTTACGGATTATATCAGCAGTTTCCATTTTTTCCGGATCTAGGGAACCTCTATTTCATCAAAAAGCCTGGTTACAATATCTTCCTGTGAAACCTGTTCCGCCTCTGCTTCATAAGTCAGAATTATCCGGTGACGCATGATATCCTTGCCTATAGCCTTAATATCATCCGGAATAACATATCCTCTACCCTCCAGGAAGGCATGAGCTTTGGCTGCCTGAGCCAGATAGATAGAGGCACGCGGAGATGCCCCGCATTCAATCAGATTTGTCAGATCTTTCAGATTCTTGAAATTAGCCGGCTCCCGGGTCGCAAAAACCAGATCCAGAATATACTCATTGATCTTGGCCTCCATATAGATTTCTTTCACCACAGCCCGCAGTTCAAGAATCCCAGCAGGTTCCAATACGGGTTTAACCTCAATATCATCGCCACCCACCATTCGATCCATGATCAGCCTTTCCTCTTCTCTGTCCGGATATCTGATCAGTAATTTCAACATGAATCTGTCCACCTGAGCTTCCGGCAGGGGAAATGTTCCTTCCTGCTCCAGTGGATTCTGCGTGGCCATCACCAGGAATGGCCTGGGCAGGGCATGGGTGTGATCCCCGATAGTGACCTGCCTTTCCTGCATAGCTTCCAATAGAGCTGACTGCACTTTCGCCGGTGCGCGGTTAATTTCATCTGCCAGGATGAAATGGGCGAAGATGGGTCCTTTCTTGGGTACGAATTCCGAAGTTTTCTGATTGTAGATTAAAGTGCCTATCAGATCGGCCGGGAGCAGATCGGGAGTGAACTGTAATCTCTGAAAGGAAGCCTTGATGGTTCTGGCCAGTGTACTCACTGCCAGAGTCTTGGCCAGGCCGGGAACGCCTTCCAGCAGAATATGGCCATCCGCCAGCAAGCCAACCAGCAACCGTCTGATCATGTATTTCTGGCCAACCAGTACCTTGCCGATCTCCTGCTGGACAGCTTCGGTGATTCTGCTTTTTTCCATAACCTTCTGGTTGATCTCTTCGATTGTCATTTTTCCTCCGCCTTTCTGTGAATTTTATGCTCAAATAATATATTTTTTTTCAGGTCTTTGATCTGTACGCTTATCTGATTTTCTTCTATCAGTAAAATTGCATAGGATGGTTTCCTTCCGCGGTCTTCGTAACTCTTCAGATGCCCCGGATTTAAAAAATAACGCCCCTTTTCCTGATGGAATTCCCAGTTATGTGTATGGCCGTAAAGTACCAGATCACTGTTTTCGAGACAGCCTGCCACATCTTTCAGGCAATGCACCAGCAATATTTTCCAGTTCAGAATATCTTTTAGGATCACTGCCGGTAAGGTTTTATCAAGATATTGGGGATGGAAAATACCGGGAACCCGGGTCAGATTCTTACCGGTGGTCAGATCTGGATTCTCATCCAGGTCCTCATAAGTATCCCCCAGATGAAAAACAGCGGTAAGTGAATTCTCCTGCCTTAAAACCTGCCTGAGTAATATCTGGTTACGGTGAGAATCGGATAATACTATGATCTTTTCAGTCATCATATTCTTAATAACGGTTACTAAGAGCTAAAATTACATTTTCTCCGGTGCAGAAATACCCATCAAATGCAGAGAACTGGCCAATACCTGCTTGATGGCATGGATCAGGTATAACCGGCTCTTGCTGAGCTCAGGATATTTATCTTCAATAACTTTATACTTTGAATAATATTTGTGGAACATGCCCGCTAATTCCAGAATATAGGTTGCCAGCCTGTGCGGTTCGCGGTGTTCGGCTGCCTGGATCAGGATGTCGGGGTAAGTCATTAGATGTTTTATAATCCTGAATTCATCATTTTTATTAAGTTTCTTTAATAATCCGGTATCAAAATTACGGAGTGAAATCTTTTCTTTCTTGGCTTTCTTTAAAATACTGCAGATACGGGCATATGCATATTGAATATAATATACCGGGTTCTCGGAAGATTGTTTTGTCGCCAGCTCCAGATCAAAATTCAAATGCGCACTGGGTTTACGATCCAGAAAAAAATATCTGGCTGCATCTCTGCCTACTTCCTTGATCAGGTCATCCATGGTCACGATCTTGCCTGCCCTCTTGGACATCTTGACCTTCTCACCCTGATCGAAAATATTAATCTGTTGAAGATAGATGACTTCCAGCTTGTTAACATCATAATTCAGAGCACGGATGGCAGCTTTCAGCTTGAGCACGTGAGCATGATGATCCGGTCCCAGTACATCGATAATGATGTCAAAACCCCTCTGATATTTCGTAATATGATAGGCAATGTCCGGCACCAGATAGGTGGGATTCCCGTCAGATTTGATCAATACACGATCTTTGACATCGCCGTATTTGCTGGAACAGAACCAGACGGCATCTTCACTTTCGTAAGTGCATTTTGCTTCAGCCAGATAGCTGAGGGCTTCCTCCAGGATCCCCTCCTGGCGAAGTTTCTTTTCCGACATCCAGTTATCAAAATCTACATCGAACCGGCGCAGGCTTTCCACCTGCATTAAATGTATCTCATCCAGAGCGAAATTCTTCATCCTTTCCAGCCGGTCCTTATCCGAAATATGGAAAAGTTTCGCTCCTTCACTGACACTGAGCTTGATGGCCAGATCGCGGACATATTCACCATGATAGGCTTCCGGTGGAAATTCAATGATCCTTTCACCATGGAGCTCCCGGTATCTTAATTCGATCGATTCCGCCAGAATATCAACCTGGTTCCCGGCATCATTCACATAGAATTCCCGGAAAGGTTCAAACCCGGTGAAATTCATGATCCTGTACAGAGAATCCCCGTAAGCTGCAGCCCTGGCACTCACCACATTCAAGGGACCCGTGGGATTGGCGCTGACAAACTCCAGCAATACTTTCTTCTTCTGCCCGTAATCGGAAGCACCATAATTGGTACCCTGTTCGTGTATGTATTGCAATACTTGATGATAGAGTGGATTAGATAATCTGAAATTCAGAAATCCCGGACCAGCCACTTCCACAGATTTATAGTCCCTTTTTTTATTCAGATTTTCAGCAAGCTGCTCGGCCAGTTCTATCGGCTTCAACTTATTGGATTTGGCATTCAGCATGGCTACATTCGAGGCATAATCCCCATGTTCAACATTATTGGGAATTTCCACGATGACCGGTTCCTTGTAGCGATAATCCAACTGCTTGAAAATATTGATTATATCAGTTATTATTTTCTGCTTGATCATCGTTCTTATCCGTTATTTCCCGCTCGCGAGGACTTTTTTCCCAAAGGTCTTCCAGCCGGTAATAGGCACGCTTGCTGGTTAAAAAAATATGTACGATAATGTCTATAAAATCAAGCAATACCCAATTGGCATTCTCCAGGCCTTCGGAAGACAGAATCCGATACTGCTCCTTCTCTGCCTGCTCTATTATATGCTGGGCTATCGCTTTCACATGTAGTTCATTGCTGCCGTTGCAGATGATCAGATGATCGGTGAAACTGCAGCGGTCACTCACATCAATATGCATCACTTCCTCGGCCTTTTTTTCAGCAGCCCAATTAATAATCTTATCTACAAATACTTTCTGATTATTCTCCATTCTTCTCCTATTATCTTACAGCAAAATATTGCCGGTAATCTCTGCCCAGAATGATCTGAAATTCTTCAATATAATCATCGCTCCAGGCTAGAATCCTTCTCCTGATGCCGGTCAGATTCATTAAAAAAGCCAGTTTCTGTGGATTATCCTTTCTGGCTACTATTATCGACTTTTCATATATAAACATATCCCGAGGTACATTTCTCCAGGAAACAATATCAATATTCCTGATATTATTTCGTAACAGATACTCTTTCACCTCCTGGGCTACATTATCGTAACCGCATCCGTTTAAAAGAGTTACTTTAACCGAAGTGAACTCGGGTTCGGGCTTCGGCTCTCCAGGGCAAACACTTCTGTAAATTTTCGGAAAAAAGATCACAATAACGATCATAATTATCACAAAAACAGCTATGATCGCTATCTTGCCAGCCAGCGACAACTTATTTTTCGGCCTTTTCATTGTCAAACTGTTCTTTGAGTTTGCTAAAGGCACTTTCAAAGGATTCCGGAATCACTCTGGCTCCTCCGGAAACTGTCATAAAATTAACATCTCCCAGCCAGCGCGGTACGATATGTACGTGAAGGTGGCCTTCCACGCCAGCTCCGGCTGCTTTGCCCAGATTAATCCCTATATTCAGGCCATCCGGATGATATACCTGCTTTAAAATTTTTTCACAGATCTGAACTGTCTGAAACAGATCATTAATCTCACCAATTTCCAGATCATTCAGACTGGCAACATGCCGGTTCGGTACTGCCAGCAGATGACCGTTATTGTAAGGGTAAGTATTCATGATCACAAAACTGAACTTACTCCTGAACAGAACCAGATGCTTCGACTCCTTGTCCTCCGGGGGAAGACAGAATATACAATGCCGGGATTTGTTCTGTAAAATGTACTGTATTCTCCAGGGGGAATATAAAATATCATCACTCATACTTCTCTCCAGATTCATATAAATCCTGGTTAGCCAGATAGAAATTCTGCAGTATGACCAGTTCTTCCAGGGAATTAACCCCCGTTGCCTCGGTCAAATCAGGCATTATTACCGAAATAATCTTTTTATTTTCTTTACTCAATATTTCCAGAGTATCAGTTAAATAATACTCTTGCTGACTATTATCCGATTTCACCTGCTGGAGGGTTCGAAAGAGGTCTTCGGCCCGAAAACAATAAATGCCCGTATTTATCTCCTTGATTAGCCTTTCCGCCTTGCCGGCATCCTTGTACTCGATAATTCGCCGGATTTTACCAGTATGATCGCGAATTATTCTGCCATACATACCGGGATTCTCCAGAAATGCAGTCAACACAGTACAGGAAGCCATTTGATTGCGGTGTGTTTTCAGCAGCTTCAGCAGTGTAACCGGCCGCAGTAAAGGTACATCACCAGCCAGAATGAGTACATCCCCATGAAAATTGTACAGTTTCTCCTCCGCCATCATTACCGCATGACCGGTTCCCAGCTGAGCGGTCTGTTCCACGAATTCAATTTTCGGATGCTGCGGGATAACTGCTATCACTTCTTCCTTTCTGTAACCCACCACTACAATTATCCTGTGGCAATTTATTATTTCAGCGGTATTTATCACCCTGTTGATCATCGGAATACCGGCCAGTTCAAATATAACCTTTGGTTTGTCTGACTTCATCCTGGTACCTTTCCCGGCAGCCAGAATTATTGCAGCTAATTCAATCATTTATATCTCCGCTTAAAGCCCTGATCGTCTTTCCGTATTCCGGATGAATCCAGTCCGGAGCTATCTCCAACAAGGCTTTAAGAATGAAATCTCTCTGCAGTAGATAGGGGTGGGGGATAACCAGGTATCCATCCCGGAATATTTCCTGACCATAAAACAGAATATCAATATCGATTAATCTTGGACCCCATTTAATATCTCTGGTCCTGCCCATTTTCTTTTCAATTGCTAAAATCATTTCCAATAATGCATTAGCCTTCAGCTCCGTTTCTATCTTCATAACATAATTCAGGAAATCAGGCTGCATTTCATTGCCCCAGGGTTTGGTTTCCATTATGCTGCTCTTCTCGATAATTCTTAAACGCGGGTTCAGCCTGAGATATTCTTCCGCCCGGTCCAGATTCAGCAACCGATCTCCTAGATTGGAGCCTAAACCAAGAAAACACATCATGCGCGGGATCTTTCCATTTCTATCTCAACCGAATTCAAGGGTCCTTTGATGGGAACCGATGGTTTCCTGATTCTTACCCTGGCGAGTATTATCCGGGTGAATCGTTCCATAACATTGTCCAGAACCATATTCGCACAATCTTCCAGAAGATGGAATTCCTGATTTTCCAGAACATCTTTGATGATATTGTAGACCTTTGTGTAATCTATGGTATCTTCCAGTTGTCGGATCAGCCTGTCATTCCGCGCTTCTGTTTCACAGGTAAAATCCACCAGGAAACGCTGACCCAGTGTACGCTCTTCAGGATGTATGCCATGATGACCGTAAAACACCATTTCATTTAAATGTATCTTCATTTATCACCTTTTCCACGATCTCAAAATGAATTTTGCCTGCGAAACGTTTGTCGGCCAGATATATCAGGATACCGCTCACTAAAAGTCCGGTAAAAGAAATAATAATAGCAAATTCTTCCCGGAACCCGAAAATATGTTTGGCGGAGAAATAAAATAAAATCATAAAAATGATTGGCATTACAAAGATCAGGAAGGACGATAGCAGTTTAACCCCGGAAGATATATGAAGTTTTACCTGATCTCCGGACCTCAGATCCATATCGGTACTGATGCGATGGCGTAAAGCCTGGTTTTTGCCTACACAAATTCCACTCATCCCGCAACTGGCACAGGCCCCCGTCCTGGAGATTTCCACAGTCACAAAACCTTTTTTAACTTCTACTACCAGGGCAGTATCTTCCTGATATTCCAGATCATTTTCCATTCTTCATCCTGTGCATAATCTCCGTGGTAGAATATCCGGTAAGATAGGGAAGACTTCTTACCTGCCCGCCGCAACTGAGAACAATATCAGCACCAACAATCTTCTCAACCGGCCAATCCCCACCTTTAACCAGAATATCCGGCTTGATGTGGTTTATTAAGTTATATGGGGTATCTTCTTCGAATATAACAAGATAATCAATTATGTCAATATGCGATAATACTGTTGCCCTGTCCGTCTGATTGTTGATCGGTCTGTCCGTGCCTTTCAGTCGGCGAACGGAGCTATCGCTGTTCAACCCCAGGAGCAGAATGTCTCCCAGCTGTCTGGCAGCAACCAGGTAATGGATATGTCCGGCATGAAGTATATCGAAGCAGCCATTGGTGAAAACAATCTTCTGAGAGTTTTTCCTGTGCAGATCAACTATCTCCTTGATTTCCGACCAGGATCGGACTTTACTGTTCATAAAACCGGATAATCTCCATCAAAACAGGCATAACAATAATCTTCTGGAACACTAACCGCTTTCCTCAGATCCTGGATGTCCAGGTACTGCAGACTGTCGGCACCAATGTATTCCTGGATCTCGGCCACTGATTTATTACTGGCTATCAATTCCTTGCGAGTGGGGGTGTCTATGCCATAATAACACGAATAGCGTACAGGCGGTGAGCCAATGCGCAGATGAACCTCGCTGGCACCGGCATTTCTGATCATTTTGGTTATTTTCCGTAGAGTTGTCCCCCTCACGATGGAATCATCAATCAGTATAACCTTCCTGCCTTCAAAGAAATAAGGCAGGGCATTGAATTTCTGGTAAACACTTTCATCGCGGATAGTCTGGTCTGGTTTGATAAAAGTCCTTCCCACATAATGATTTCTGATCAAGCCGATTTCGTAGGGTATTCCTTTTTCGCGGGAATAACCGAGGGCGATGAAATTGGAGGAATCAGGCACTGGAATAACCATGTCGGCTTGCACGTTGTCAGCTTTGGCCAGCAACTTTCCAATATTCATCCGCACTTTGTACACGCTTTCACCAAACACAAAGCTGTCGGGGCGGGAAAAATAGATATGTTCGAAGATACAATGGCGGGCTGTAGCAGTTTCACGGTACTCAGCCGGGTCATTTTCAATATGAGTCAGCCCCAGTTTATTAACCACAATAATTTCTGCCGGTTTTACTTCCTTGAACCAGCGCGGATAGAGAATATCCAGGGCACAGCTTTCCGATGCTACCACGGTTGAGCCATCCTGCAATTCGCCGAACACCATGGGGCGAAATCCATAAGGATCGCGGAACATATACAATTCTTCTTTCGTGGCCAGCAGTGATGAATAAGCACCTTTCAGATGCTTCATCCCCTCCCTGATTGCTTCGATTATTGATAAACCCTGCTTTTCCACATGATAGACAATGAATTTCAATATTAATTCACCGTCATTGGTACTGGCGAAATAAACACCCTTGGCTTCCAGATCTTTTCTTAACTCAATGTAATTTACAATATCACCGTTGCTGGTGAGGGCATAGGAGGGACCTGATAAAGTTTCCACCACATGAGGCTGGGAATTATACACCGACGAGGCACCACAGGTAGGATAGCGTACATGCCCAATGGCAATATCACCCTGCAGATTGGTTAACTTCTCGGGACGGAATACTTCTTTAACAAGTCCCATTTTCTTTCTCAACCTTAAAGCTATTCCGTCGTTCACAGCCATTCCGCAGCTTTCCTGTCCTCTATGCTGCTCAGCAAATAATCCCAGGGTAACTAATTCTGCTGCTTTTTCATTACGGTAAATTCCAAAAATCCCACACACGTTAATAATCCTGCCTTTTCCTTCCGAAATTCACCCTGTTCTCCGTACCCTTGAGCAGTCTCTTAATATTACTGGAATGTCTGATCGTGATGAAAAGAGCGACAATAGTGACCAGACCAAGCATAACCGGCCTCTCGAAACCGGATTTAATATTTGTTACCAGCACTATCAGAAAGAGAGTGCAGACAGCTGCCAGAGAACTTAAAGAAACAAACCCCGTAAAAAATAATGTCAACAGAAATACTGCCAGGGTAATTGCTGCCGGGCCGGGCAGTAAAGCCAGAAAAACACCGGCGGAAGCAGCAACCCCTTTACCACCGCTGAAATTTAAAAAAATCGTATAAATATGACCCAGAATGGCACTCAATCCAGTGAAGATGAAAAGGATATCATGCTGTCCAGGAAATAAAACCTGTCCCAGAAACACTGCCAGCCAGCCCTTACCAATATCAATAAGCATGGTCAGGATACCCAGTGCAATGCCCAGTACCCGAAAGGCGTTGGTGGCTCCCACGTTTCTGCTGCCATGCTGCCGGATATCAATACCGCGGAATATCCTTCCCAGCAGATAGGCTGTGGGGATAGAGCCCAAAAGATAGGCACCGGCTATGGATACACTATAAATCAGTATCGTCGGCATCTCTACCTCTGAAAAATACTCTCAGCGGAACCCCCTGAAATTTGAATTGTTCCCGTAACTGGTTTTCCAGATATTTCCGGTAATGCTTGGTAATCAAAGCAGGATTGTTACAGAAAAAAACAAAGGTGGGCGGAGCACTCTTGACCTGAGTACAGTAATAAATTTTGCTGTGCTTACCACTGGAATGAGATGGTGCAAAATGACCTGTAACCCGGCTGAGAAATTTGTTAAGTTCAGCTGTCGGTATCCTTTTTCTGCTCTCAGCTTCCACTTCCATTATTTTATCCAGAATCTGCCTGACTCTCAGACCTGTTAAAGCGGAAACGAATATTTTGGGTGCATACTGCAGAAAAGGCAACTCCCGGTTAAGATCAGCTATAAATTTGCCCACACTGGAATTATCTTTTTCGATCAGATCCCATTTATTGATGATAACTATTATGTCTTTGAAATTACGATGCGCATAGGAAGCGATTTTCTGATCCTGGGTGGAAACTCCCTGCGTCGCATCGATGATCAGTAAAACTACCTGAGCCCGGTTGATGCTTTCAATAGTACGCATCGAACTGAAGTATTCCACACCGTATTTAATCCTCTTTTTCCGGCGTAGACCTGCTGTATCGATAATGGTTATTTTCTGCCCGAAATGTTTAATGGATGTATCTATAGCGTCCCGGGTAGTACCCGGAACCGTAGTTACAATGTTGTCATCCCTGCCCGTAAGCCTATTCACAATTGAAGATTTACCAACATTGGGCTTCCCGACTATAGCTACTTTGATGGCATCTTCCTCTTCGTTCACAACCGGAATCTGTTTAAGATGGGAAATTACAATATCCAGGAAATTACCCACATTCCGCCCATGAACGGCTGCTACCGGGAAAGCCTCACCGAAACCGAGCTGCAGAAAGTCGTAGATCTCCAGCTGATCTTTCTCGTTATC
>JAFGEH010000227.1 GCA_016931665.1 Candidatus Cloacimonadota bacterium
CTTGTCCCTTGTCCCTTTCCCTTTATACCTGTCTCTTTCGCTGTAGATGCAGCCGCAGTATTGCTGGCGGTACAGGCCACGGGCTTTGGAGAGGTCGATGCTTTCCCGCCAGTATTCCCGAAAATCCTGGAAATAGAAGGGGACATCATATTTTGCTGCCAGGATTTCACCCATGGCCGCGATTTCTTCCTGCTGCTGATGTTTACTGGCCAGCAGGGTTGAAGTGAAGGCGTCGAATTTCCCATGCTTCGCAATAACGGCGGTATATTCCAGCCGGTCGTAATAGCAGAACCGGCAGCGCTGCTCTTCCCGGAAGGCTGCCTGGCGCAGGAATTTCTCCAGGTCGTATTCATCTTTATAGATCATTGGTATCTTTTCTTCCGCAGCGAAATCCTGCAGGGCCAGTAAGCGCTTTCTATATTCCTGATAGGGATGAATATTGTGATTATACCAGAATCCGGTTACTTTAAAACCCTGCTCCCGGAGATGAAAATAAGGCGCCGTGAAACACGGCGCACAGCAAACATGGACCAGCAGTTCAGACATTGGCGGATCAAAACTCCTTCAGCAGATTGGAAGCGATAATACTGCGCTGAATCTGGTTTGTTCCTTCATAGATCTGAGTGATTTTGGCGTCCCGCATCATCTTTTCCACTGGATATTCCTTCATATAACCATAGCCACCCATGATCTGAATTGCGTCGATGGTTACTTTCATTGCTACATCGGAAGCAAAGACCTTGGCCATGGCGGATTCTTTGGCATATTTCCCCTGCCCGGCATCGATCATACGGGCAGTGGCCATCACCAGGGCACGTGCAGCTTCTATCTGGGTGGCCATGTCGGCCAGCATGAACTGAATTGCCTGAAAGGATGAGATAGGCTTACCGAACTGATGTCGTTCCTTGGCATAACGGGCAGCTTCTTCATAAGCACCCTGGGCAATACCCACCGCCTGAGCGCCAACCATGGGGCGTGATTTGTCGAAGGTTTTCATGGCCACCATGAATCCCATACCTTCCCTGCCGATCAGATTTTCCGCCGGTACCCGGCAATTGTCGAATACCAGTTCCCGAGTGGTTGAAGCCCGGATACCCATTTTGTCTTCTTTTTTTCCGAAACTGAATCCTTCCGTATCTTTTTCAACCACGAAGCAGGAAGCTCCCCGGGCTCCTTTGGATTTATCTGTGAGAGCAAAAACAGTATAAATATCCGCTACTCCACCGTTGGTTATCCATTGTTTGGTGCCATTCAGAATATAATGATCACCATCCCGGATGGCTGTAGTTTCTATACCGCCGGCGTCGGAACCCGCATTGGCTTCGGTGAGGGCAAAGGCAGCCAATTTTTCACCCCGGGCGATATAAGGCAGATATTTCTGCTTCTGTTCTTCTGATCCACTGAGCAATATAGGGTACATCCCCAGGCCTGTGGCTCCGAAGGCCAGGCTGATCCCACCACACACCCGGCTCAGCTCTTCGGTAACGATGGAAAGATCCACCACTTTACCGCTGAAACCTTCATATTCTTCGGGAATCAGCACGGCAAAAAGATCGGTCTGCCGGAATACTTCCACTATTTCCCAGGGAAATTCGTTTTCTTCATCATATTTGGCCCGAACCGGTTTGATCCTTTCTTCCGCCACTTTGCGTGCTATTTCCTTTATCTCCAACTGCTCTTCAGTTAAAAAATAATCCATAATTCCTCCGCTTAAATAGAATTAACTCTAACTGGTTACGAAAATTAAGTTTACCGGAATTCGTCAAGCCAAAAACGCAGGTAACTTTATCCTAACAGGATCAAGCACTCCACTGGGTCAAGTTCAGTAGATTTTAGATAATCAGCTGATTTCTTTCTTCAATTCTACCAGTTTGATGAAATGCTTGCGTTCTTCCTCGATGATTTTATCAATTTGGGCTGTCCGGATCTGATCCAGATGGGTCTTCAGTTCCTGATAGAAGAGAATCGTATCCATTTCCCGCCAGATACCGAATTCAATAGCAGCCTCGGCGGAATGAATCTTTTCTGCCTCCCGGCCCAATTTCTCATCAGCAAATATCTGGTGGCTAACATATTCCCGCAGATAATTGATATGTTCTTCCGGATAGATCTCCGCCAGTTCGTTCTTACCCAGTCCGGTAAGCAGTTCGGAGAAAAGCTGGGCATGTTTCACTTCTTCATCCGCCAGATAGGTGAACAATTTCCTGATCTCCGGTTCAGAGAAATTCGCAGCTATTTTCCGGTAGTATTTTTCACCATTTTTCTCGATGGTAACAGCAAATTCGAATATATCATTGATACTCAGCAAGGACATTCTGACCTCCTTTAAATTTTCAGATTATTGATAATTTCGATCAATTCATCAGCACTGGCTTTAACCGGTGCAGTTATGATCTCGCCGAAAGTCACATCAGCCGGCTGGATCCCCAGCAGACAGGTTTCCATCTCAAAAAACTCTCCCACCCGGGAAAGTGATACGGTGTGAGTATTTGCCGTATAATCGCGCACCTGTTGCAGGGGAACCAGGTCATAGAAACCGGGCTCACGGCCGAAATCCGTGGCATCCAGCAGGATCAGCAGGTCGGGTGCCAGAGAATTGATCTTGCCCACGAATTTTTCGATTCCACTCTCCACAATCAGGACCTCCCAACCCGGCCGGGGAATAATCTGCCTGCTGATATAAATGCCGACCCCGTCATCACTTTTCAGGGCATTGCCAATACCGGCAAAGAGAGTGAAATTATGACCGGAAAGCAGTTGGAATAGTTTATTTTTCAATTTATAGCAGATTCTTAAGCTGAACCTTCCTGTTGCAGTTGGGGCAGAGGATGCTGAACATATCCTTTCTTTTCAGGCCGTCCCGGATAGGTGTA
>JAFGEH010000044.1 GCA_016931665.1 Candidatus Cloacimonadota bacterium
GAAGGCTACTCCCTGATTCCACCTGCCGATCATATCCCCACTTTCTTCGAGATCAGGCAGAGAAAGATGGGGTTTAATTCTTATTATTTCAGTCTGCAAAGGCGGGAACATGATCAATAAACAGAAGATCAGGGAAATCTACCTGAAAACCCTGGAACTGACCAGAGAAAATTTGAGTGCCTATGCCATCCCCAACGAAGCCGCCAGACGACTACGGGAAGAACCGCGGGATTACCTTCGTTCCGATTTTGCCATCGATCGTGACCGCATCCTGCATAGTGGTGCCTACCGGCGCTATCAGGGCAAGACCCAGGTCTTCTCCTTCACCAATATGTTCGATGAGGAAATGACCAACCGCAGCCTGCATACAACCTATGTTTCCCAGATCTCCCGCACTATCGGTAAACGACTGGGCCTGAATCTGGAACTGATCGAAGCCATTGCCCTGGGACACGACCTGGGACATCCTCCTTTCGGTCACGATGGCGAAATAGCGTTGTCGAAATGCTGCCGGAAACATGGCATTGGGGAATTTCACCATAATATTCAAAGCTTGTATATCGTGGATCACATCTCGGCCCGGGGCGAAGGCCTTAATCTCACCTTCCAGGTGCGGGACGGCATAATTTCTCATGACGGTGAGGTTCATAACACCCTGCTGCAACCAGCGAGAGGAAAGACAGAACAGGACATACAGGACTTCATCCTGCAGGCCAGGCAGGGCAATATCATTCCCTGGATGCCGGCTACCCTGGAAGGTTGTGTGGTCAGAATCTCCGATACCATTGCCTATATCGGGCAGGATATCGAAGACGCCATCAGATACCGGATCCTTACCCCGGAAGATCTACCCCGTGCCTGTACAGATTATCTGGGCGACAGCAACGCCGAAATCATCGATACTCTTATTAAAAGTGTTATTGTGAACAGCTATCAGCAGGATTTTATTGCCTTCGACGAAGAAACTTCCCATCATCTTCTCCAGCTTAAAAAATTCAATTATGAACATATTTATACCAATGAAGAGGTAAAGAAGAGCCGGCGCATTATCGGCAAGGTTATGGGCATCATCTTCGATCAGTATCTGGATGACCTCCGCCATCAGGATCAGGCTTCCCGCATTTTCACTCAATTTCTGCACCGCAAGTCGGAACACTATCTGAAACGCTTCTCGGATGCGGAGAAAGTGAGGGATTTTATCGCCACCATGACCGATCGTTATTTTAATGAAGAAGTAAAACATTATCTATTGCCAGGAAAATACGTTTAGATATTTTTCGCACCAGATAATAAATTACACGGGGTTGATATGGAATTAGTGGATTTCAATCGGCAGATAGATGAACTCGATGAAAAAACAGGCGAAATCAGGAGGTTACTTTGACGCGGCCGGCATCCGCCTGAAGATAACCGAACTGGAAAAAAACCTGAGTCAACCCGATTTCTGGAATGACCAGCAACGGGCTCAGAAAATAACGAGGGAAATCAATTCACTCCGTAACCTGCTCGATCAGGATAAACATCTCATTGAAATTATAGATGAATTAGATACATACCGCGACCTGCTGGAAGAGGAATTCAGTGAAGAACTCCTGAAGGAAGCGGAACAGGCTCTGTCCCGCCATCAGGATTATCTGGATGAAATTGAAGTGCAGTTCCTGCTCAACGGCAGACATGACAAGGATGACGCCATTCTCAGTATTCACCCCGGGGCAGGGGGCACCGAATCCCAGGACTGGGCGGAAATGCTGCTGCGCATGTATACCCGCTGGGCGGAGAACAACGGCTTTAAAACCGAGATAATCGATTATCTGCCGGGAGATGAGGCCGGATTGAAAAGCGTAACTCTGGAAGTTATTGGAGATTTCGCCTATGGCTTCCTGAAATGCGAGATCGGTATTCACCGTTTGGTGCGCCTGTCGCCTTTCAATGCCCAGGGGAAAAGGCAGACTTCCTTTGCCTCGGTGTTCGTTTATCCCATAATCGAAGACGATATAGACATCGAGATCGATCCCGACGACCTGAGAGTGGATACCTACCGTTCCAGCGGCAAGGGTGGCCAGGGGGTTAATACCACCGATTCCGCCGTGCGTATAACTCATCTGCCTTCCGGTATAGTTGTGCAATGCCAGAATGAAAGATCGCAGATCATGAATAGGGCTACTGCCCTCAAAATTTTGAAATCAAGACTCTATCAGATGTATGAAGAAGAACGGGAACGGGAAAAGCAGAAAATGGAAAGCCAGAAAACCGATATCGGCTGGGGGAACCAGATACGTTCCTATGTCTTTCATCCCTATCAGATGGTCAAAGATCACCGCACCAACCAGGAAACCGGTAATATAGCGGCAGTTATGAACGGTAGTCTGAACGAATTCATCTTTTCCTTCTTAAGATTCCGGGCAGCTGGTAAAAACAATGCAGAATAATCCCGAAAGCAGCAATTCCTCAGTCTTGACTTACCCGGAGCTGCTGGCTCAATTACAGGGTGACCGGATGCCTCGCCATATAGCCATAATTATGGACGGCAATGGCAGATGGGCCCGTCTTCACGGAGTAAGAAGGTCTGCAGGTCATAAGGCGGGTGTAAGGGCAGTCAGGCGCATAGTGGAAACCAGCGTGGAAATGAAGCTGGAATATCTTACCGTCTATGCCTTCTCCACCGAAAACTGGCGGCGTAGCCGGGGTGAAGTGAATTATCTGCTAAAGCTGATCCTGGATTCCCTGATCACGGAAATAGACGAATTGAACAGGAACAATGTCAATATCCGTTTCATCGGCAGTCGGCAGGAACTTTCGTCTGCTTATTACCGCAAAGTCATGGAAACCTGCACCCGCAGCTGGAATAATAACGGGTTACACCTGAATGTAGCCATGAATTACGGCGGACGCCGGGAGATTATGGAAGCCTTCGGAGAAATATTGCAGGATGTGCAGTCGGGAAAACTGAACTACGCGGATCTGGATGAAAAGAAAGTTGGGGATTATCTTTATACTTCCGGTATGCCGGATCCGGACCTGTTAATTCGTACCAGCGGTGAAAAGAGGCTTTCTAACTTTCTGGTCTGGCAGGCCGCTTATGCTGAGTTCTGGTTTACCGAAACCCTGTGGCCCGATTTTACCCGGGAAGAATTTCTACAGGCCATCATTGATTATCAGAACCGCCAGCGGCGTTTCGGAGCCCGTAAAGTACAGGATAAGATATGAATTTACTCCGCAGAATCATCATAGCCATCATCTTTATTCCAGTTGTGCTGCTCATTCTCTATCGGGGCGGCTGGCCGCTGGCCATGCTGCTGGCTATGGTTTCCTTTCTGCAGTTATTCGAGATACGCGAACTCCTGATCCGCCGGGGGATAGTTCTTACCAGAGGTCTGCTTCCTCTGGGGATAGTGGTTTTCTTTGCTGCAGCCTCCGGGGATTTTCGTTTTTTACTGGCAGCATTACTGGTGACTCTGCTGCTGCTTGCCGGTCGTGATCTCTTTCTGAACAACCTGGAAGGATCATTCCTTCGGGTATCCGCCGCCATGCTGGCTCTGGTATACAGCCCCCTGCTGCTGGCCTCGGCCTGGCATATCAGAATGCTACCTGCCGGACGATACCTGCTGATTTCACTCATGGCTGTGATCTGGCTCACTGATACAGCTGCTTATTTCACCGGTATCACTATCGGTCGGCATAAGGGTATCTTTCGGGCCAGCCCCGGTAAGACCATGGAGGGTTTTCTGGCAGGAATTCTCGCCGCCTTTGCTTTTGCCTGCCTTGCCGCCCTGATCTTCGGCTTTTCCGCCCGACAGGCGCTAGCCCTGGGTCTGGCCACTGGTCTGTTCGGACAATTGGGAGATCTTCTGGAATCAATGTTCAAAAGGGACTGGCAGGTTAAGGACAGCTCCTCACTACTGCCCGGGCATGGCGGCCTGCTGGATCGTTTCGACAGCCTGCTCCTGGCTGCTCCCAGCTTCTAC
>JAFGEH010000228.1 GCA_016931665.1 Candidatus Cloacimonadota bacterium
TCCCCCTGAAATATTTGATAATATTAAATAATATTTTTATCGATTATGTCAATTATTTTCTGCCGGTAAGATGATCACCTTTTGCGGAATACTTCCAGTACCGCACCGCTGAGATTAAGGTCTTTATCCCGGGGAGTACCTTTGATCTGAGAAAGGATCAATCCCGCCAGAACAATGAACATACCGGTCACCTTCAGAGCCGGGAAGGCTTCTTTGAGCACCAGAAAGGAGATCAGGGCAGCGAATACGGGAATGAGATTGGTGAAGATATTAGTTTTATTCAATCCTATATGGCGGATAACAAAGGTGATCATGATAAAAGCCAGGGTGGAACCGAACAAAGCCAGTTGGAAAATGGTAATTATGGCCGGCAGGTCAGGTGTGGACGAGAAGAAAGCCCTACCTTCCCAGATCAGGAATATGGGCAGGAATAAAACCGTGCCGATAATACTCTGGATCTTCACGATGCTGAAGGCATTATAGCGATGCGAAAGCGGTTTCAGCATCAGGCCGTAACCGACCGCGGCCAGCACTGCCATCAGGAGCAGCAGCACTCCTTTCAGGGAATCACTGCCCTGGAAATCGCCTGAAATAATCAAGGTAACGCCGCAGAAAGAGATGAGCAAACCGGCTATCTGGCTCCAGCCGATCTTTTCTTTCAGGAAGCGATAGGCAAAGAAAGGGGTTACCAGTGGGATAAGCGCAATAATTATCGCACCGGTGGAAGCCGAAACATATTGCAGGCCGCAGCTTTCACCGATAAAATACAGGAAAGGTTCACAGAAGGACAGCAGGAAAAACCGGCCCAGATCTCCCGGCTGGACAGGCTGGTCCTTCCTGAACAGGCGGTTGTAGATTGTAAGCAGCAGGGAGGCTATCAGCAGGCGCAGAAAAACAACGGTTATGGGCCCGAAGGAGCGGAAAGCCAGCTTATACCAGATAAAGGTTGTTCCCCAGATCAGCATGGTGAAAACTGCTGCCGGATAAACCCAGATGGTCCTGTTTGTGTTCATACTCCCTTCTTAATATTCAGGCAGCTAACTTCCATTGGTAAGTCAACCTGTCAAGGTTCTTACCGGAAGAAATTAAGCTGGAAATATAGCTCAGGGTGGCTGCTACCGGATCAGGGCTGAAATAAACTGATATGGCCCCGATTTTTTATTTACCATAATCATTCTGACACCGATTTCTGCCATATGCAGGATTTGAAAATAACTGTTTTATCCGATACCCACCTGGGATTTGATTACCCGCTGCGATCCGGGGCCGGCAGCAGGCATCGTGGCGAAGATTTTTACCGGAACCTGCTGCTGGTCCTGAACCAGGCCATCAGAGAAAAAACCGATCTGGTAATCCATGCCGGAGACCTTTTCTTCCGCAGCCGAGTTCCGGATTTGCTGGTCAACCGGGCGCATGAAATTCTTTTCGAATTTGCGGAATCAGGCATCCCCATAGTATTACTGCCCGGCAATCACGAGCGGTCGCTGCTGCCGGAAACCTTTTTAACTCGCCATCCCGGTATTCATCTGATGAACCATCCGAGAATTCTGCAGCTGGAATTGAAAGCCGGGTGGGTGGTTATAGCCGGATTTCCCTGTGTACGCGCTGGTATCCGAGATAAATTTCCGGGCATTCTGCAGGATTTACATCTGGAAGTTAAAGGTGACTGCCTCCGGCTGCTCCTGATGCATCAAGGCATCGAAGGTGCTGTGGTGGGTCCGGCCGATTTCACTTTCCGGAACGGGCCGGATGTTATTCCCTTCAGGTCACTGCCCGGCAGTTATCATGCCATTATCTGCGGCCATATCCATCGTCGGCAGATCATCCGGAAAGATACTGGTTCAGGCACGATCCCTGTTATCTTCCCTGGCTCCACCGAAAGAACATCTTTTGCAGAAAAAAACGAACCTAAAGGTTTCTATGAAATAACCTGCAGTAAAAATGACGATTGGAGAATTGCCGGCATCGTATTCCGGGAACTGCCGGCCCGTCCTATGCTGGATCTGGTGATACCGGCTTCAGTCAGAAGTCTGGAAGAAATGCATCTGGAGCTGGCCAGACGGCTGGAAAAGATTGATCCGGAGACCATTATCAGAATCCGTTGTGAAGATCATTTGACATTGAAATTTTTGAATCGTCCTTTTCTGGATCGGATTTTTCCTTCATCCATACCGATCCAGATAGCTTATCCCGGAAAGTTATTCAGTAAGAAATAAGTTATAAAACTGGATTCTATTTCGCCTGCGCATCAGCTTCCATGATACCGAAAAGGTTGCCTTCGATATCACGAATATAGGCCAGCCAACCGATCCCGGGAATGGCCATTTTAGGTCTTACCACTTCGCCCCCGGCCTGGTAGATCTTACGGATACAGGCATCCACCGATTCCACCCCGATGGTATTGATCACGGATTCCGCAGTCATTGCCGGGTCCTTCCTGCCAATCCCGCCACCGATTCCCTCTTCACCCTGTGGATAGATCAGCCAGTATTCCTGACCTCCCTCCCACTTCTCGATTTTCCATCCGAACACGGAAGTATAAAAATCTATAATTTTCCCCGGATCATCCGCATTGATCTCAAAATGAATTACTCCACTCATACCTACTCCCTTTAACTTTTCAGTTATATCATAACTTATCACCGGATAATTTCCGGAAGAACTTCCATGATCTCCGTAATTTCGACCCGATATATGCTAACCCGGGTTAGACTTTCAAAAAGTACAGCATTGATGATGAGACCGTTTTCACCCGACATAGCCTTTTTATCCTGACTGAGAATTGCCGGTCCTTTCTGCAGCGCTAAATTTCTATCCATATCCACCATCTGGGGAAAATCATAAAGATCAAGGAGGCCGGTGATTTTTCCCAGGACCGTACTATCGATGAGTTTCCTGTTCAAACTCAGAAAGGCAGCTGCCCGTAAACCCAGAGCCACGGCTTGTCCATGGGCTATATTATGCCGGCTGACAGCCTCCAGAAGATGAGCGAAAGTATGACCCAGATTGAGTTTCCTTCTTTCATCCCGATCGAAGGGATCACGTTCGCAGATCGCAGCTTTGATGCTGACAGCTTTCTCCAGTAATTGCCTATCGATAATTTTGCGATCATCCTGAAGTTGTTCAAGCAGTCCGGAATCTTCCAGAAAGCTTACTTTCAGGCATTCCGCCCAGCCGTTCTGAAGCTCTGCCCTGCTTAGTGTATCTAAAAATCCCGGAAGCACGAAAACCTTTTCGGCAGGATAGAAACTACCCAGCTGATTTTTCACTCCGCGATAATTAACTCCGGTTTTCCCACCCACTGCCGCATCGATCATGGCCAGAAAGGTGGTGGGAATCATCCATAATTTGCATCCTCTCTTGTAAATACTGGCTGCATAACCTGCCATATCCGTTACCAGTCCCCCGCCTATGGCCAGTACAACCGTTTCCCGGGTCACCTTCCTGGATAGGAAAAAATCCAGGATCCTGGCTGTTTGAGCAGGTGTTTTCTTTTTTTCTGAAGCAGATAGAAGATAAAGCGGATAACGGGCAAAAAGCCCGGAAAACAGGGAACGGTACAGACGGTACACAGCCTGATCAACGATCAGGACGGCTGAATCGGGGGTTAGAGCTGCCAGGTCCGGCCAGTCAATAAAGGAAAATACCGATGACCTGCTGCCGAAATTGAACTTGATCATAAACTGATTTTTTCTTTAACCTTATTATAAAGTCGAAGGGGACTGCCAGAGATCAGCCAGACGGTGCCCAGCATCATCAGAAGCAACAGGACTTTTAATAATGTATGATATCCGGTGTAGGGAATCCGGTAGTTGATAATGGCTGTCAGCAGCATGATGGCAGTGGACAAAATCACCGGCAGGAAGCGGAATCCGGCGTTCATGAACCTGCGGGCCAGCAGAAAATTCAGGCAGAAAATAAACAGGAAGGCAATCACCGATGCTCCTCCGGCCCCACTGATACCCCAGCGGGGGATAAAAAGAAGATTCAGACCAATATTCAACAAGGCTCCCAAGATAACTGTCAGGGCAATATACGTAGATTTACCTGTTACATAGAAGGTTAAATTCACGATATTGAAAGCACCATGCAGAAAATTGGAAGCAACGCCGAAGGAAACAATCACTACCGCAGCGAAATAGGCGGGTGCTATGAATATCTTAAAAATTTCCGGTGCCAGAATTACAATCCAGAAACCCAGGAACCCGCCGATAACGGAGTAATATTTCAGCATGTTTCGGTAGGAAACCGCTGCTTCGGGGCGGTCTGCAATGCGCATGGCATAAGGGAAATAGACCATACTGACAATGGACGTAAGAAAACTCATGATCATACCGATGCGGTAGCCAACGGCGTAAAGGCCCACAGCATGCAGAGAATCCGGTGCCAGATAGGTGAGCATATAGCGGTCGGAAGCCCGCAGGATCATCAGAGCCAGGGTACCGGGGATCATGGGAACACCGAATTTCAGGAGATCTGCCATGATCCTGAAGGAGTAGAGGCTTTTTCGCACCAGATCTCGGGATAATTCCCTGAGGATGCCGCGAATGTACCAGAGTGAGAACAGGGCGGTAAGGGAGGCTGCCAGGGCAAGATAGAAGAACAGATTATTCAGATCAAATATTCCTGCTGCAGAAATCAGGGCAACGATCATAAGCAGCAAAATATTTTTGCAGGCAGATACCACAACATAAGCCCGGGATCTTTCCATCACGTTCAGCACCATCAGGGTCATGCCGTATAGCACATCGGCAAAGATCATGATACTCAGCCAGTAGAACAACGCCGCATAACCGGCATCACGCAGGATCAGCAGGGCCAATTCCCGTCGCCAGACCACTATGCAGATGGACAGGATAATCCCCACTGCAAACAGGGTGGCATAGATGGAGGTAATCAGAGTGAAATGATAACCATTTTCTCTTTGCTTATAGAAATGGGAGAAGATGGCCTGCTGCAGCCCCAGCAGATAAAGCAGGCTCAGCAGGGATACGAAGATGGTCAGATTGGCATAGACTGCATATTCCTCGGGTGACAGCAGCCGGGTAAAGAGAGGCAATAACAGCAGCAGAATTAGCTTATTAAAGATATTACCGGCAACATAATCCAGGGTTTTTCGCAAATATGTTTTCATTGATCAAGGAGTTTTTTATAGATAGCCAGCGTGTCCCTGGCGATAATTTCCCAGGTGAACCGGGCCAGGATATGCTCACGGAGCGTATTATCTTTTGGGCTTTCAAGTGATAGTATAACTTTCCGGCGGATATCCCGGATATCGTCAGGTTCCGCATACAGGGCCATATCCTGAAAATAGTCTCTGGTGCCGCCGTAAGGAGTTATCACGATGCCGGCTCCAGCCAGAGCCGCTTCCAGGGCAGCCCGGCCTGGTGTTTCGTAACGGGTGGCCAGCACAAAGGTCCGGCAGGCGGCATAGGCAGATTCCAGTAAGGGATCGTCATGATCCAGCCAGGGGATGAACAGGATATTGCTGCTCTCCTTCAGCAGACTGCGGCATTGTTCTCCTTCCGGAGTGTTGAGGATATCGGCGATTACCACCGCTGGTACATCGAGACCCTGCAGAGCCCGCAGAATATTCAGCCCATTCTTCCTTACAGGACCCAGGTGGCCCACATATAAGACAAAATCACTGATACCGAATTTTTGCCGGAAAAGGCCTGGATCGGCCTGATGAAATCTTGCTTCCACCCCGTTCGGCCAGATCATCATTTTTTCGGGTGCAATACCCAGCCCTTTTTCCAGTAAGGCAGCTTCCTCCGAGGTATTAGGCAGAACGGCGGCAGCCAGCTCACAGATCCGGGCAGTGAAGAAATAATCGGAAGAGGATCGTTTCAGTACTTTCCCGGCTATTTTTTCCAGCCACAGGTAACGCCGGATAGCTGTAGCCCGGTGATTACTGAAAAAAATCGGATTCACTACGAAACGGGCGCCATAGTCGTGCAGATTGCAGGCCAGGGTATAGGTGGCCAGACTCGCATTGAAAATGTGTACAAGCTCATCCCGGTTGATTTTCAGCTTTTCGTCCCAGGGATCGAACAATTTCACTTCCACGCCCAGCTGCTCGAGGGCTTTTTTCAAGTGGAATATTTTGTAGGTCGGGCCTCCCCGGTTCAGAAAAATACTGGGATAGCTGGCAAAATATACTTTCATTGTTTCCTCTTCCCCCGCCATGATTCAAAATTATACAACCA
>JAFGEH010000045.1 GCA_016931665.1 Candidatus Cloacimonadota bacterium
AGCTAATTTTATACCAATAAAATAGTTGACACATAAAAGCTGGATGCTGATATGGAAACGATTTTACCGTGATTTTCGGGGTAAGAAAAATAGAGAATCAGAAGAAGGAAAACATGATGGAAGAGAGTAAGTACACAGCTGGGAATATCAAGGTCCTGAAGGGTCTGGAAGCAGTTCGTAAACGTCCCGCCATGTATATTGGTGGTACCAGTGAACGAGGTCTGCATCATCTGGTCTATGAAGTGGTGGATAACAGTATTGATGAGGCTTTAGGTGGGTATTGCGATAAAATAGAAGTAACCATACGTCAGGATGGAAGCGTAGCTGTTGAAGATAATGGCCGGGGTATCCCGGTTGAGATGCATAAAACAGAAAAAGTGCCGGCCTTACAGGTTGTAATGACTGTACTGCATGCTGGTGGTAAATTCGATAACAAATCCTACAAGGTTTCGGGTGGTCTGCATGGTGTGGGTGTTTCGGTGGTGAATGCCTTATCCAGCAAGCTGGAAGTGGAAGTGTATAAAGATAAAAAAATCTATTACCAATCTTATTCCCGTGGTATTCCCACCAGCGAAGTCAAAGTTATCGGCAAAACTGATAAACGAGGGACCAAAACTACTTTTATTCCCGATGAAACAATTTTTGAGACCGTGAATTTCAGTTTCGATTATCTTTCTGTGAGATTGCGGGAACTGGCTTTCCTGAATCGGGGTATCAGAATTGCCCTGCTGGATGAACGTAACGGTAAACAGCATGAATTTCATTATGACGGAGGTATTGTCTCCTTCGTAAAATATCTGAATGAAAACAAGAAACTGCTGTTTGAGGAACCGGTATATATTGAGGGTACCAGAGACGGAACCGAGTTTGAGGTATCCATACAATACAATGAGGGATTTCAGGAAATTATCTACAGCTTCGCCAACAATATTAATACCATAGAAGGTGGTACTCATCTCAGCGGTTTCAAATCTGCTTTGACCAGGGCAGTGAATGCCTATATAAAAAATGCCGGCATGCTGAAAAACGAGAAAGTAACTCCGGGCGGCAGCGATGTCCGGGAAGGAATTACTGCCGTTGTCAGCGTCAAACTGAGCGATCCTCAATTCGAAGGTCAGACCAAAACAAAACTGCAGAATTCCGATATTGAAGGTATCATCAATTCCGTGGTTTACGAAAAACTAATGGAATATTTTGAGGAACATCCTTCGGAAGCCAGGAATATTGCTCAGAAAGCCATAATCGGTGCCCGATCGAGGGAAGCTGCCCGGAAAGCCCGGGAATTGACCAGACGCAAATCCGTACTGGAAAGCGGAAACCTGCCGGGTAAACTCGCTGATTGCTCGATTCAGGATCCTACCCAGACGGAAATTTTCCTGGTTGAAGGAGATTCGGCCGGCGGTTCCGCAAAAATGGGTCGCGACAGAACCTTCCAGGCAGTCCTGCCTCTCTGGGGTAAAATGTTGAATACAGAAAAAGCCAGGATCGATAAAGTCCTGAATAATGATAAGATCCAACCCATCATCCTTGCCCTGGGGGCTGGTATCGGTGAAGAATTCGACGTCACCAAACTCCGCTATAACAGAATAATCATCATGGCAGATGCTGATGTAGACGGGCAGCATATTGCCACATTGCTGCTGACTTTCTTCTTCCGTTATATGAGGCCACTCATAGAATACGGGCATGTTTATATCGCCCGTCCTCCGCTTTTTCTGGTCCGTAAAGGTAAAGGCAAGAAATATGTCTATTCCAACCAGGAGAGGGATGAGGCACTGAAGGAAATGGGTGCCAAAGGTGTTGCTGTCCAACGTTATAAAGGCTTGGGAGAAATGAATGCAGACCAGCTCTGGGAGACAACTCTCGATCCGGAAAAGAGAATTCTCACAGCTGTAAAAATAGAAGATGCCATCGAAGCAGACCGTATCTTTACTATACTGATGGGTGACGAAGTTGAACCACGCCGGGAATTCATCGAATTGAATGCCCAGTATGTTACGGTCGACGTCTAAACTGGAGGATCAATGATTCACGATAGATCAAGAATAGAATTAATTGAAATTGAAGATATACTGAAAAAATCTTACCTGGAATATTCCATGAGCGTTATAGTCTCCCGGGCCCTGCCTGATGTGCGTGACGGATTAAAACCTTCCCAGCGCCGGATTCTCTATGCCATGAAGGAACTGAATCTGGAACCGGGCAGAGGTTTCCGTAAATGTGCCAAGATCGCCGGTGATACATCAGGAAACTATCATCCTCACGGTGAACAGGTTATCTACCCTACGCTGGTCAGAATGGCCCAGCCCTGGAGCCTGCGCTATCTTCTGATAGATGGTCAGGGTAACTTTGGTTCTCAGGACGGTGATCCGCCGGCCGCCATGCGTTACACTGAAGCCAGACTGCATAAGGCAGCGGTGGACCTGATGGACGACCTGGAAAAAAACACCGTTGATTTTCAGAGAAACTACGATGATACAAGGGAAGAACCAGTTGTTTTTCCATCTAAATTTCCCAACCTTCTGGTCAATGGTTCTTCAGGTATTGCAGTGGGCATGGCCACCAATATGGCTCCTCATAATCTACTGGAAATCTGCGATGGCCTGATCGCCTTGATTGATAATCCCGAAATGGAACCGCTGGAACTAATGAAATATATTAAAGGTCCGGATTTCCCGACAGGAGGTTATATCATAGGCCGGGATGGGATAAGGGATTATTTCCAAACAGGGCAGGGCAGAGTTGTCATCAGAGGTAAAGCTTCCATTGAAACCAGAAACAATGGTTCAGAAGCCATTGTGATCACTGAAATTCCCTATCAGCTCAGTAAAACCCTGCTGATCGATAAAATCGTTAGCCTGGTCAAAGAGCATCGTATAGAAGGCATAAGCGATCTCAGGGATGAATCAGGGCGGCAGGGAATGCGACTGGTGGTAACCATCAAACGGGGAGCAGAGGGTTCTGCAGTCCTGAACAAGCTTTACAAATATTCCCAGCTCCAGTCAAGTTTCAGTGTGAGTAACCGTGCCCTGGTCAAGGGAGTTCCTAAAGTACTCAATATGAAGGAATTAGCCCAGCATTTCCTGAATTTCCGACACGAAGTGATTGTCCGCAGGGCGAAATTCGAGCTGGAGAATGCCGAAGCACGCCTGCATATCCTGGAAGGCTACCGGATTGCCCTTGATAATATCGATGCGGTAATTGCCACTATCAAAGCTTCCAAAACTGTTAGTGAAGCCAGCGAAAACCTGCAGTCCAGATTCGGATTAACAGAAATTCAGGCCAAAGCCATCCTCGAAATGAGACTTCAGAAACTTACCGGTCTGGAGCGGGAGAAGATCGAGGAAGAATACAAGGAAATTCTTAAAACCATCAAGAAATTAAAGAACCTGCTGGAGAAAAGAGAATTAAGAATGGACCTGATCAAGAAGGAAATCATGGAGATCAGAGAGAAGTTCTCCGATGAGAGGCGTACCCTGATCCTGGAGGGCTCTTCGGATATTGGGACAGAAGATATGATCGCTGATGAAGATATGGTGGTTACAATATCCCATGAAGGTTACATCAAAAGGCTGCCTATTCATACTTACCGCAAGCAGGGCAGAGGGGGCAAAGGGCTTTCCGGTTCCAATCTCAAGGAAGAGGATTTCATCGAAAGCATCTTCGTAGCTTCAACCCATGCTTATATTCTGTTCTTTACTAATTTTGGGATCTGCCACTGGCTGAAAGTGCACCGCATTCCCCAAGTCGGCAGACTGGCGAGGGGTAAAGCAATAGTCAATCTGCTGCAGCTGGAAAAGGATGAAAAGATAGAAGCCTTTGTTACAGTCAGAAATTTCGAACTACC
>JAFGEH010000229.1 GCA_016931665.1 Candidatus Cloacimonadota bacterium
GAAAACGACTGGCTTTCTTCCCTGCCAGAATAACCCTGCCCACCACCTCATGACCCAGAATCATGGGAAAAAAGGCTGGAGGAGTCCGGCCTTCAATTTCATCCAGCTCAGTGTGGCAGACACCACAGGCTGATATTTTGATCAATATCTGGTCCTCTGTCGGTTCCGGGTCAGGCAAAACCGCCATTTCCAGAGGCAGAAGATTTTCAGAAAGGTTACAAGTCTGTTTCAGGATCATTGCCTTCATAGTGATTTTTCTTTATCGAATAATAATAAAATCTTCTTTTTCTGCTATCACTTCCAGAGGATCCAGATGCCAGTCGTACCAGTTAACACCCCAGTGCAGATGAGCACCCGTAACCCGGCCTGTTGCTCCTACTGTGCCAATCTCATCATTCAAATCAAGATACTGACCTGTTTCAACTCCAATTCTGTCCAGATGCATATATATTGAGCTGAGTCCACCACCATGATCCAGCAGAACGAAACGCCCATTGTAATAAAAATCCCCCGTCAGGACCACCTGGCCCGGTGCCATAACCCTGATCGGAGTACCGGCAGGCCTGGCCAGATCCACTCCGCGGTGATAACCCTGAGGTATATCATTCATTATCCTTTCCTGACCAAACAAGCTGGTGATTCTCCCTCCGGGTAAGGGATTACAGAATCTTTCCGCATAAGGAGCCAGTATGGATTGCCGTATCTGTTCCCGGGCTCTGGTCATTATTTCTCTTTCAGACTTGATCCTGTTATTCAGTTCGTCGTTCTGCGGGGAAGAAGTGTATTGCTGTGGGATGCCTGTGATGACCTCTATGGGATATGACCTGTTTTCTATATTAAATTTAATTTGATGATAATCACCATTTTTCTGAAACAGGGTCAGCTGATGTTCAAGTTTGGCGTCTCTATCAAATCCTATAATGAATTTCTGGTTATGCAATTGTATCGGTTGGGCATTCAGAAAGACATGATCGATCTGGGTGGAAGCAATTCCCACCAGCAGGGAACCCTGCAGGGGATTACCCTGCAAAATCAATAAAGGTTCTGACCATACGGCCCGGTAAGTCAGCAATAAAGATATAATAATAAATATTCTTTTCATTTTGGGAATTTATCTTCTATAAAGTAACCAGAGCATAAGCATCTTTCCTGATCCAGCCTCCCAGGCCGTTGGGCAGTTTGATCAATGACCATTCTTCCTCGCTTCGTTCAATTTCAAAAACAACCCCTTCATGGATAGTGAAGACCCTGGTATAATCCTCACTGGGACCGCTGTAACCAATAGCCGAAGCAGCCAGCAGGACACCCTCGTCCTCTGCCGAATACTGCTGCCATTTGATGGATGTAAAGAAGATCGCAACTGCCATGAATACAAGGAGTAACGTGGTAATGAATACCGGCACGGATTTATCTCTTCCCCGGTAACTCCAGATCATGATATTGATTACAAGGATCAAACCGAGTATTAAAATGAAAATTATCACTGCCAGAAAATCCAGCGAGAGTGAGGAGATTATTTTCTGCCAGAGAGCCGAAAGAAGGTCAGGTTCTTCTGTCATCAGTTTATCCTGAGTAAAGCTGAGAACATATTCAAGATTGCGCTTGGCAGCCTGATGCCGGGAATCCAGTTTCATAGCTTTCTTATAGTAAAGAATGGCAGGTCCTCTCTGATCAAGTCGAAAAAAACAATTGCCGATATTGTAAAACAGGTCGGCATTTTTAATACCTTCATTCTCGAGAGTGATGAATTTCTCCAATGATGTTTGATAATCCCTTGCTTCAAAAGCAGTTATTGCTTCCTGAAAAACATTCTCCCTTATCGTTTCTGCAGACAGGAAGAAAGCAGCTCCCAGCATCAGCAGACAGGAAATGATTATCTTCTTCATATCAACCTCTGATGCGTCTTCGGCCAAGATCGGCAAAGACGGATTTTACCTTGGCAAGATCAGATACGATATCGGCATTATCGATGCCACCTGGCATGAAACGTACCCGGTTACAGGCTGTAAAAAGATATTCGATTTGTTCCACCAGCTCTTCCGGCAGGTTTCTGTGCCTGATCTTATTCAGTATTTCTTCCGTTTCACTACCTCGGTTCATCCCCAGTTTATCTGCCAGGAAATTACTCAATCCATTGGCAACAGAAGTGTAGAACCCGGGATCGCCCTTTCGGGCTTGTTCCGCAGCCTGTTTCATGTATCTGCGCAGGATCCTCTCTGCCTGCCGCTCCCGTAAATATACCGAATCAGCAATGAGTTTTTCTCTTTCCCGGCTGTAGATCACTGTAATCGGGATGGTCATGAATAGTAGAAAAACCAGTAGCCAGTAGTAGAATGATTGCAACAGAAGATGATGGCTCTTCAATGAGGTTTCAGTGATGATAAAGCCAATATCGCTGCCTTCCTTCAGGATTAGAGACTGGGCTGCTGAAGCCGGTATATAAGACCTGTCTCCTTCTTCGACTGTTATTGTATAACTTTTCGATCTGATGGTAACATATCTCTTCTGACTGGTATCGAAGAAGGAAAAAGCAATTGCGGGAATGCTGTAAACACCTTTCTCCTGGGCGATAACCAGATACTTCATCGTCTTTTTCCCGGATATTTTGTTCTCATTGATCTCAGTAACGATCTCCGGATCAATGAAACGCAGATTTGTTATTGC
>JAFGEH010000046.1 GCA_016931665.1 Candidatus Cloacimonadota bacterium
ATCCCCGCCTGTCCGTGGAATTAAATGCCAGCTTCAACCTGAAACTTAACCCGGGAGCTGTTACCAGCTCTTTCCTGCGCCGTTTCCAGTCCGAATCCTTTCTGCTGGTTACCGAGAATTCCACTGCCAGCCGTAAGCTGCAGCTCTATCTGCTCAATCCCGATTATCTGCAGAATGAGGATTATACCCTGTATGGCCGCACTGACTTCATTCAGAATATCTGGTGGGATATTATCAGTCAAAAACTCAGTCTCCTCTACACTTACGAGAAAGATAAATCAGTTGACCAGCGTTACAATGACAAACTGGAGAGCAGGCTGCTGGAATATCATGAGTTGACCCTGAAGCTGCTTTCCTGGGGATCGGCCAATCTTGAGCTAAATGCTGAGAACAGAAGGGAAAGGGAATCCAGATTTAAACTCGACAGTGAAATTTATTCTTGGGGAACCGATCTGCAATATCAGGTCGATAACAACCTGACCCTGACAACAGGAATTGTGCTCTCCCAGGAAGAAGGTAGTGAATTCACAGCTCAAAACGATTTTCGCCTGAAGAGCCTGACCTTCTCGGAGAACGTTACCTATTTTCTGGGTACAAAATACCGTTTCAATGCCAGGCTCTCCCTGCGTAATAACCGGAGAGAAGGCAGTATGACAACCAGTTACAGTGACAGGCTGGACGGCGATATCCTGAAATGGAACCTGAATGCCAACTACCGCCTGAACCGCTATACTTACGCCTTCTTTGAATACAGGGGGGAAAAATTCCCCGGCCGGGACAGACTTCATCAGCTGAAACTGGAGATCAGGGCCGAATTCTGATGCTGCTCTTAGCCGGCCTGCTTTGCCTCGGCATCTTCTCATTATAATCAATATTCAGAGGTTGGTGATTCTGTGGTTGGAAGTTCTTCTGTGTTCATTGGTTGAATAGGGTCATCTATAGGTTCGGAGAAGGGATTTCCGAATAACCTGTGGGCGGAAGAAGATAATACAGTTGACGTAAAATTCCTTCTTTGCTGATTGTATCGCAGAAAGGTTAAAAAAGGAAGCAAAAGGTATGAAAAAATTTATTGTCAGTTCTCTCATGGAATCTGCCCGTCAGTTAGCCCTGCTGATCCACGAAGAAGAACAGCTGGTCAGGGTGGAAGAGATTGCCGGCAGGATCATTTCAATTTTTAAGCAGGGCAGTAAGATACTGATCTGCGGCAATGGCGGCAGTTCCACCGATGCCATGCACTTTGCCGAAGAATTCACCGGACGCTTTCGCCAGGACAGGAGTCCTTTACCGGTTATCGCCCTTACCGATCCTTCCCATATTACCTGTGTGGCCAACGATTATGGTTTTACTCAGGTCTTTTCCCGGGCTGTGGAAGCATACGGACAGGCCGGAGACCTTTTAATTGCTATCTCAACCAGCGGAAATTCGGAGAATATAATCAACGCGGTTAACAGCGCTCGAGACAAAGGGATGGGGACGATTACGCTGCTGGGCAAAGATGGCGGAAAACTCAGGGGGAAAGCCGACCTGGAAATCATTATCCCGGCTGAGACAACCGACCGGATTCAGGAAATGCATGGTACCCTGCTGCATATATTTATTGAACTTACAGAACGCGTCCTCTTCCCGGAAAACTATCCGGCATCTGAATAAATGGCCCGTCGGTTTTCTTCCGGTCCTGTTGCCGGAAAATGCCGGCTAATTGAACAGTAAATTAAAAAATCCAAAATTCGGAAGCTTATGAAACTGGTTATACAGAGAGTAAAACAGGCCAGTGTGACTGTGGCAGGTAAACTGGTTGCAGAAACGGGAGAAGGATATCTGATTCTGATCGGCATCAGCAGGTATGATTCCCGGACCCAATTGGAATGGCTGGCCCGTAAAACTCTGGACCTTCGCATTTTCGAGGATGAAGCGGGGAAGATGAACCGCTCCCTGCCGGAAATCGGGGGTGAAATACTGCTGGTCTCTCAATTCACCCTGTATGCTGATTGCCGGAAAGGCAGAAGGCCGGGTTTCGATCAGGCTGCCCCGCCGGACTTGGCAGAGAAACTGTATCTGGATTTTGCCGAGCTGCTTCAACAAGGCGGGATCAGGGTAAAAACCGGTATTTTTGGCGCTGATATGCAGGTGGAACTGGTTAATGACGGGCCTGTAACCATTCTACTGGAGAAAGAATGAACATTAGACAGGTAATTTTTGATCTGGGCAAGGTACTGGTGGATTTCAGTTTCCATGCTTTCTATCACAAACTGGGTTACCAGCCGGGCGAAAGGACCCTGGATGAAGCCAATGAACCTATAATCGCCTTTGAATCAGGGAAAATGAACCGGCAGGATTTCCTCGCTGAACTGGGTAAAATATATCAGTTCGAGATGTCACTGCCCGAATTTGAATACCACTGGTGCAATGTTTTTTCTCCTATCCCTGAGATGTTAAATCTGGCCCGGGCAGTCAGAAACTCCTACGAGATATTCATCTTTTCCAATACCGATGAGCTGCATTTTCCTTATGTCTGGCAAAAATATCCGGAATTGCATATTTTCGGCGATAATCTGATGCTGTCCTATGAACTGGGAGCAGTCAAACCCGAGGAATCCTCCTATCTGAATGCCCTGCAGAAATTCGGACTCAAAGCCGATGAGTGCTTATTCATAGATGATCGGCCCGTCAATATAGAAGTGGCGGAAAAACTGGGTATGAAAGGCATCATTCACCGTTCCTACCCGGAAACCTGCCGTCAGCTGACGGAGATCCTGCAATTCTCATGTCCGGCCTGAAACCTGGAATCCGGGTTATTATATCCAGGCAGATCCTGATTCTGAACTGTCCGGATGGCTCCGCCAGGGAATTCCCGGTTTCCACCTCGAAATATGGAATCGGAAACAAAGCAGGCAGTAACCAAACCCCTGCCGGTAAACATGCCATCTTTGAAAAAATAGGCCAGAACGTGCCACTATACGGGCTTTTCCGTGGTAAGGAATTCACAGGGATAATCTGCTCACCGGATACTAATAGTTCTTCCGAAGACCTGATAACAACCAGGATACTTGTTCTGGATGGACTGGAACCGGGTGTGAACAGAGGCAAAGGAATAGATTCCCGACAGCGGGGAATCTGGATCCACGGAACGATTGAAGAATATAAGATTGGCCGTCCTGCTTCTCATGGCTGTATCAGAATGAATAATCTGGATATCATTGAATTATTCGATCTGGTGGAATGCGGAACTACTGTAGAAATCATGGAATAGATAGCTCTTTGGACTATAAGGGGGAAAAATGAAAAGGATTCTTTTTACAGGCATTCTATTTTTTATGATGATCGGCCTGCATGCTGAAGCGAATACCGAAATCGCCCCACCTGTGATAAAACAGGTGGATGAAATTCTGGTGGTAGGCATTAACAGCCTGATCAGTGAGAATTATAACCTGATAGGATTCATGTGGGAAAGACTGCTTCAATCACATGAAAATATCGGAAACATCACTGATCCCAATGTGGGCATTGGCATCTCTTACGGTTTCGAGTTGATTGAGAATGCTGGGAACACAAATGAAAGTCTATATTATCATCTGGTGGGAATGCCGGTATCAGAAGTGGGAGCACTGCCGCAGGGAATGACCTGGTACAGAATACCGGCCGGCATTTATGCCGTTTTCACCCATAAAGGTTCTCTGGCAGGATTGAGCGCTACTTATAATCATATTTTCAGCGAGTGGATCCCACAGGCTGGTTATGACTATGATCCTGAAAAAGTTGATTTTGAATGGTATGACAGCCGGTTTCAGGATAATGACGAAAATTCCGAGTTCGATATCTATGTGCCGGTAAAAGAGAAATTGTAAACTTGTTTTATAATGAAGGGACAAGGTACAAGGGGCAGGAATTTAGAATTCAGAATACAGAATCCAGAAGCCAGAAGTAAGAATTAAGAATATAAGAAGTACTGTCATCCTGCCTGCCAGGCGTAG
>JAFGEH010000047.1 GCA_016931665.1 Candidatus Cloacimonadota bacterium
AGAATCGTTGTAGGCTATACTTATAGTGGTGAGCCTGTTCATGTCAGCCAGCTGGGAGTGCAGGGATCAATCAGCGCTTTGTTGAAAGATGCCCTCAAACCCAATCTGGTTCAAACCACAGAAAATACCCCCGCCTTTGTACATGGAGGTCCTTTTGCCAATATTGCCCAGGGAACCAGCAGTATACTGGCAACCAAGGCAGCACTAAGGCTGGCGGATTATGTGATTACGGAAGCAGGATTCGGATTTGATCTTGGTGCAGAGAAATTTTTCGATATTGTCTGTCCATATGGGGAATTCTGTACAAATGCCATAGTTCTGGTGGCAACAGTTAGGGCACTGAAGCTGCACGGCGGTGCGAAAATAAAGGAATTAACCATCCCTGATGCACAGAAATTGCAAAAGGGTCTGGATAATCTGGGCAAGCATCTGGAAAACATCAATAAATTCGGCATGAAATCTGTAGTGGCAATAAATCGTTTTGATACAGACAGTGATGAGGAACTGAAAATTGTCGAAGACTATGCCAAACAGTATGGTTTTGATGCAGCAGTCGTGGATTTCTGGGGTAAAGGGGGGGCAGGTGGCCTTGAACTGGCCGAGAAAGTGGACAGGCTGATCCGAGATGATGTCTGTTCTCTCAAGCTTCTTTATAACTGGAATTCTCCAGTGGAGGATAAGATCCTTAAAATTGCCAGGGAAATTTACGGGGCCGAAAAGATTGATTATCAGCCCAAAGCCAGGGCTGATCTCAGGAAAATCGCCAAATACGGTTATGATAAGCTTCCTGTCTGTATCGCCAAAACCCAGAAATCGCTGTCGGATAATCCAGAATTGCTGGGAAGGCCAAAGGATTTTCTGGTGACTGTGCGGGAAATTCTGGTTTCGGCCGGGGCAGGTTTTCTGATACCGATTACCGGTGAGATCATGCGGATGCCCGGATTACCCAAGGAGCCTGCTGCCAATAAGATCGATATTGATCCGGATGGTAATATAACAGGTTTATTTTAACCGTTAACGGGGAGATATGAATAAATATTTCTTGATTCAGAAGAATATGATCATAATGTTGGTAGCTTTAGTTCCTCTTATTGTCTTTTCCATTTTCCTTTTCGGCTGGAGAGTCCTGGTCCTTTTACTGATTACTACTCTGACAGCAGTGGTCACAGAATTCCTTTTCATTCGTAAAAAGCCTGGCGGCAAGATATCAATGGCTGCTCTGGTAACCGGTTTTCTGCTCGCTCTCTCATCACCTCCAACTCTGCCTTTCTGGATGGCAGCAGTAGCAGCAATAGTGGCTATTACTTTCGGCAAAATGGTTTTCGGCGGATTCGGCCTGAACGTCTTTAATCCGGCCATGCTGGGCCGCACCTTCATCTATGTCTCCTTTGCCAGAGCCATGACAGTCTCCTGGCTGCAACCTTTTACTGCCTGGCCGGGAGGATTTACAACCTGGATGAAAGTTGAACATTTGACAGCTGCCACACCTATGATTGTATTCCGTGACAGCAGGATAATAGAAAAAACCAGCGATCTCTTCTTTGGCTTCATAGCCGGAAGTGCCGGGGAAACTTCCACATTTCTCATATTGCTGTCTGGTCTGTTCCTGTTAATAACTAAAACAGCCAGATGGCAGGCTATGTTTTCAACTCTAATCAGTTTTCTATTCTTCGGGATATTATTTTACGGCATGAATCCACTACCTTTACTGTTAAGCGGCGGCCTGATGTTCGGTGTTGTGTTCATAACAACCGATCCTGTTTCCATGCCCAAAAAACCCTCAGCAATATGGATATACGGTATTCTGATCGGTTTTCTTACGGTTTTCATCAGAAAATATTCTCTTTTCGTGGAAGGTTTTATGTTTGCTGTAATCATTACTAACAGCTTCATGCCGATAATTGAGTACAGTTTAAATAAATTACACAGAAAAGGAGCTTAACCTTGAGCGGTGGGAAGGTTAGTTTCATTGATTCCAAAGGTTATCCTGTAATTTTCATGATACTGATAACTATGTTATTTATTGGGATACTGGCTACTTTTTATCACGCAACCATAGACAGGATCAGTATATATCAGGAAATCAGTTACAGGAAAGCACTGCTGGATTTATTTGGCCTTCCGCAGGATAATATTGAAGCTGATTATTCCAATTATATTCGCAAGATAGTTAAGGACAATATTCAGTATTACGAAGCCAGCAGGGATTCAAACCTGATCGGATATGCCTTCGAGATCAAGGGGAACGGTTTGTGGGGTACTATCACTGCTCTGATAGCAGTTAATCAGGATATTACCAGGCTACTGAAAATTGAAATTCTGTCTCAGAATGAAACTCCCGGTCTGGGAGGAAGGATCACGGAAAAATGGTTCAAGAATCAGTTCAGCAACAAGCTGATTTGGGAAGATGGTGCTTTGATTCAATTTAATCTGGTACCGGAGAATGAAGAAATCTCAGATTCGCAGATTCGGCAGATAACCGGTGCTACTTCCTCCAGCAAAGCTGTGGTAGACATGATTTTCAGGAATCTGCAGAAGATCAATGAGAAGATGGATTTGACCAATGACTAAGAAACAAATTTTTATTACCAGCGCTTTTACTGAGAATTCAGTCTGGAAACAGATCCTGGGTATCTGTTCAGCTCTGGCTGTAACGAATATAATGATGAACAGTCTCGTAATGGGCCTGGGCGTAATTTTTACCCTGGCTCTTTCCAGCCTTTCTATCTCACTGATCCGCAATTATATTCCCAGGCGGGTCAGAATGATGGTTCAAACATTGATCATAGCCTCCTATGTAATAATAGTGGATATCTTTCTGAAGGCTTATTTCCCGGAAATCAGCAAATCATTGGGTCCTTATGTAGGTTTGATAATCACTAACTGCATCATTATGGGAAGGATGGAAGCTTTTGCCGCTAAGAACAGGCCGGTGGAAGCCATGATCGATGGTATTGGAGCAGGAGTCGGGTATACATTGGTGCTCTTGATAATATCGTTTGTCCGGGAATTATTCGGATTCGGCTCCCTGTTCGGATTACAGATATTGGGAGGCTGGTGGACAAACTGGTCCATCATGGTAATGGCACCCAGTGCCTTCTTCATGCTGGCAATACTGATCTGGATTATTGAAGGCCCGCTGGCTGCCAGAAGATCAGCAAGGAAGGTGTGATCATGGAAATTAGCCCCTTCATTATTTTTCTGGCTGCCATATTCACCAGTAATATTGTATTAACAAATTTTCTGGGAATGTGTTCGTTCCTCTCCGTATCCAGGGAAATTGAATCTTCACTGGGATTGGGTCTGGCCGTATTCTTCGTTCTCACTTTTACCACGGCAATAAATTTTGTAGTCTATCATTACCTGTTGATTCCCTTGAACCTTATCTATCTGCAATACATAATTTTCATTATTATCATAGCCGCTTTCGTGCAATTAACTGAGTTGGTGATTGAGCGTTTCTCGCCGGTGCTTTATTACAGTCTGGGAATTTTCCTGCCCCTGATTACAGTAAATTGTGCCATTTTGGGGGTTTCCCTCTTCATGATTATCAGGAATTACAGTTTTATTCAATCAGTGTTATACGGTGCCGGAAGCGGCCTCGGTTGGTTGCTGGCCATTCTTGCTCTGGCCGGGATCAGAAGCAGGGTAAAATATAAATATGTGCCGGCAGGGCTGCAAGGAGCCGGCTTGAGTTTGATCATTACCGGTATCATGGCCCTTGCCTTCATCGGCTTTTCCGGAATCGTGGTTATTCAGTAAGGTAGCGGACATGGCCTGTGAGATTATACAGACGGTTTTTATCATATCGGTTATTACAGGGTTCCTGGCGCTGCTACTGGTAATTGCCGAAGCACTGTTTGTCAATTATGGTGAATGCAGAATCAAAATCAATGGGAAGAAAGAACTGGTAGTACAGGGAGGCGGTTCGCTGCTCTCCACGTTGAATGACAATAAGATCTTCCTGGCTTCGGCCTGCGGAGGAAGAGGCAGCTGCGGTTTCTGCAAATGTACAATCAGTTCGGGAGCCGGGCCTCTCCTTCCAACCGAAAAACCTTTTCTATCCGAGAAAGAAATATCTGACGGGGTCAGATTATCCTGTCAGGTAAAAGTAAAACAGGATCTCTCGATTAAAATACCCGAAGAGATCTTCAATATCAGAAAATTCAGGGCTGAAGTCGCAAAAATAACTGACCTTACTTATGATATCAAAGAACTGACTCTTAAGCTGGTAGAACCGGGTACTATCAGCTTCAAAGCCGGCCAGTATGTTCAACTGGAATCACCTGCCTATGAAAAAAGCAGGCAATCAGTTCAGAGAGCTTATTCCATTTCCAGCAATCCCTATCAGGACGACATGATCCAGCTGATAATACGCCGCGTTCCCGAAGGTATTTGTACAACTTATGTATTTGATTATTTGAAAGAGGGTGATAAGATCAATTTTACGGGGCCGTTCGGAGATTTCTTTATAAGAGAAACAGAAGCGGATATGCTTTTTATTGCCGGAGGTTCCGGGAAAGCTCCCATAAAATCAATGATAGAGTTCTTAGATAAAATCGGTTCCAGAAGAAGAATGGTCTACCTTTTTGGTGCCAGGTCGACGAAGGATCTATATTATACTGAGTTATTCCGAGAATACGAAAAGAAGCTGACGAATTTCAGCTATGTGCCCGTTCTATCGCAACCTTCGGAAGAATGCGAATGGAAGGGACGCTGTGGTTATATCCCTCCCTTCATACCTGAATTCCTCAGAGATCCCGTCAACACGGAAGCTTATCTGTGTGGAAGTCCAGGTATGATAGATGCAGTTAAGAAAGCTTTGCTGGAATTGGGTGTACCAGATAATAAGATCTATTTCGACAGTTTCGCCTAGGAGTTGGAATGAAGGAAACCCCGCAAGAGTTAAAAATACATAATAACATGAAGAAAGGCATGATTTCTGTAACCGGGTTTCTGGGAGACGATGAACGGCATTATCATGAAATCATTGCAGATGACAAAAAAAACCTGGAGAAAATTGGCCTGTCAGCAGACAAAATTGCCGACCGTCTGGAATACTTCAGCCGGAAAGCTTTTCCTGTATACGATGGTACAACGATAATTGATGAGATTTATCAGGTTGAATATCGATCCTATCGCGGCAGGATCATGTGTCCCTTCGGCCATGGCGGGGGGTATCGAAAAGGAGAAATAACTCTGGTAAATCTGCAGAATAATGCTCGTCTCTGCTGGACACCTCTGAATGAACATATGATCCGGACACATTGTTTCTTTGAAGGCGTCGGATCAAATCATCGTCTGGACCCGGAAATCATCAAGAAAGCCTTATTCTGAGAAGGATTCTCAGATTTAATACATTTGCTGTATGAAGAATATCAAATTTGCTACGCTGCTGATTATAGGTATAATAGCGCTCCTTTTTGCCAGTAACAGCGAGTTGTCTGCTCAAGATTTGAACGAGAAAAAGAAGCGGTTGGAAGAATTGAAGGAAGAGATACAGCGTCAACTGGAGATTATTCAGGAGAAAGAACAAGATAAGAATTTGCATCAAAAAAGCCTTAACATTACAGAACAAAAGAAAAGGGAAACAGATTCTCAGATCGAGAACCTAAAGAGAACGGAAGCTTCGGCGAAGCAGAAACTGGATGGCACAATCAAGGAAATAAACCGAAAAACCAACGAATTAAGCAATCTGGAAATGCTTTGCCGTAGATGTTATGAAGAACTGTTTGTGGCACATTATCAGGCTGAGATCTATCCGGAAAAGGCTGCTGATCCTTATTTGCTGGCTGACCTGATCCTGAATACAGCCCGGGAGATCAGTCGGGGTTATGAACAGAAAAACAATCTGGAAAAAGTTAAACAAGATGATACTGTATATTATGAAGATGTTGTCTGGTCAAGAATAGTAACCGGAGAAAACCGGAGTAAAATCGTAACTGAAATTGCCAGTCTCAGCACGGCCATCAATCTACTTGAGCAGGAAAAAATAGCTGCCGAAGAGAGGATCAATAAACTGGAAAAGGAATCTGCAGCTCTGGATGAGCTAATTTCCAAACTCCAATCGGACATTATCAGTGAGAAATACACATTCGAATTTTCAACACCCCGCCTGATCTGGCCGGTGCAAGGTGAAATAATCCGGGGTTATGGTGAACAACACAGCGCTGAATATAAAGTTTCCATAATAAACAAAGGGATTGACATTGCAGTTCCGGAAGGGACCCCCGTAGTTTCTGTTGATAAGGGAGTGGTGGCCTTTGCTGAATGGTACGAGGGTGCAGGAAAACTGGTTATTATCGATCACGAGAACGGTTATTTCACGTTATATTCTCATAACAGTTCCCTTCTCGTTTCACGTGGAGATAAGGTTGAAATAAATCAGACCATAGCTCTCTCCGGGAAAACAGGTTCTGCGGAAGTGGATTGCCTGCATTTTGAAATCAGGAAGCGAGGCAATCCAGTAAATCCCCTGGATTACCTTGAGCAATGAAGTGTTTTAATTATCAGCAATCTGCCAGCCTGGCAGAATTCCTGAAAACATCCTGGCATCCGGATATGCTGATTCTGCATTATACTGGTAACATATTCGGTATTGGTGCTTCAGCCTTCAGTCTTGCAGCCAGAGATAAGATCAACTCGCTGAAAAAACGCAAGGATGCACAAGGCTATATCACTCTACTGGCAGATGCTGATCACCTGGGATACCATGGTTTCCGGCCCAGTTCAGGTGAAAAGAGATTGATCAGACAGTACTGGCCGGGCAATTTAACCATTCTTCTGTATAATAATAATCCCAGGTGGCAACACCTGGCCATCGCTGAACGAGTGGCTGTCAGAGTGCCAGAAGATGATTTTCTGCGGTCTTATATCCACCGGAGCGGGTACCCTCTGCTCAGTACAAGTGTCAATATTTCCGGTCAAACGCCGGAAACCAGCCTGAAGGCCATTCTGGAAAAATACAGGGACTGGTTTGACGTAGGCCTTCTGCCCCCGGACAACCTTCCCGGTTCAGGATTACCCTCCACAATCATAACTGAAAAAGAAGGTGTGATTGATTGTCTAAGAGAAGGGGAAATAGCCTGCGAAGAGATACGGGAATCCTATCTTCACCCCTTAATTCTTTTTGTATGTACCGGTAATATCTGCCGGAGCCCTCTGGCAGAATATTATTTTCGAGTATCGTCAGAGCAGCATGGTCTTCCCTTTCGTGCTACTTCCGCCGGGTTCCTGGAAGCCGGGCATAAAATATCAGAACATTCCAGAACACTACTGGCTGAAGAGGGTATTAACAGCTGCAGTCACAAGTCACAGGTCATAGATTCGATTATGATCAGAAAAAGTTATCTGATTCTTACCATGGAAGAAAGACAGCGGGAGATGTTACTCCGTATCAGCCCTCAGGCTGCAGGCAAAGTGAGTACCCTGTCCGAATTTTGCGGAGTTGATTACTGCCGGGATGGTTCTGATATAGAAGATCCTTACGGCAGCACTCCTGATTTCTATAGACAAACCTATGAACAGATAAAACATCGGATCGATAAACTGGTTCAGATACTGCGAAAGGAGGTAGAGTGAAAATGAATTTTCTTTTCTCAGGCTTATTCTGGGGTTTAATTCTGGTATTGATCGGGATTTCGGTAATTATCAAAGCAGTTTTTAAGATTGATATACCAATTGTCAGGTTGATATTTGCATTAATCCTGATTTATTTCGGTCTGAAAATGCTGCTGGGTGGATTCAGGATAGGTACAGAACGTACGATCATTTTTCAGGAAGCGGAGTTGAAGGCAGGTGCCCGGGATTCGGAGTATAATATTATTTTCGGTTCGGGAGAGATTAATATCTCGGATTTGAAGCTGGAAGACAGAATAATCAGGATTGAGGCTGATATCATCTTTGGTTCAGGAAAGGTTCTGTTACCGGCAGGGATACCTGTTATTGTTAAAACCAGTACTGTTTTTGGCCAATGTCGTCTGCCGGATGCCCAAACTTCTGCTTTCGGGGATCGGACTTATCGTTCACCCGGGATTGATACCAGTCAGCCTTATCTGATTCTGGAGTTGGACGTAGTATTTGGTAGTGCTGAAATAATAATCATATGATCCAGGCTTTGCAGTCAGCATTAACCCTAATTCTGGAACAAACTGAAAAATCCGGATTAACCCTGATAGATGAAATCGAAATCCCTTATGGCATTAAACTGTTATTTGCCCGCTCAGGGGATGAAATTCCACTCAACCTCTATTATTCTGATAAAAAGGGCATATCCAGCGTTATCGGCGGGAAACAGCAGAATCCGCTGAAGTTGGTTCTAAATGAAATCCTGAACAAAGTTATGAATGACCACCGGGCAGAGCATAACTGGGAAGTGTGGGTCGGGACCGATGAATCGGGAAAGGGTGACTTGTTCGGTCCCCTGGTGGTATGTGGTTTTGTGATGTTCAGAGAGGATCGGGAAAAACTGTTCAGAATGGGGATCAAGGATTCTAAACTTTTGTCTGATAAACGTATCACTGAACTGGTTCCGGAAATTCAGAGGAAATTCCGGGGTAGATATGAGATTCTTTCTCTGACTCCGCTTAAATATAACCAGCTATACGGGCAATTCCGAGCTCAAGGTAAGAAATTGAACGAACTGCTGGCCTGGATGCATGGCAGGATCATTCTAAATCTTGCTGATAAGTTTCCGGTTGAAGGTTCAGTGATAGACAGGTTTGCCAGTGAATCGACCATCCGGAGCAGCTTGCGGGATTTAAAGATGAAGGAACTGATAGTAATCGAGAGGGCGGAACAAAGTGACCTGGCTGTAGCCACAGCTTCCTTACTGGCACGTAATTTCTTCCTGGGAAAAATGCTGGACCTTAATCGGAAATTCGGCCTCGATTTTGTCAGGGGTTCCGGGGAACCGGCCAAGATGCTTCTGCAGACTTTCATTTCCCGGATAGGAAAAGACAGGCTTCCTGAAGTGGCTAAAACGCATTTCAAACCTGTTTCCACGTTGCTGGAGAAATAATGATAATTCAATACCAGACCCATAAGCCCCGTATCGCAGAAGGCGCATGGATAGCAGACAATGCTGTCATTATTGGTCAAGTCGAAATTGGTGAGGATTCTTCAATCTGGTTCAGTACTGTCATCAGAGGCGATGTAAATTATATCAGAATCGGTGCCAGAACCAATATTCAGGATCTTTCCCTGATCCATGTTACTCATGCTGATTTGGCAGCTGGCCATGAAGGATATCCCGCCATTATCGGCGATGATGTTACGATAGGCCATCATACTGTCCTGCATGGGTGCCGGGTGGGTAAGGCCTGTCTAATCGGTAACGGTTCCGTACTGCTGGATGGTTGTGAAATAGGTGATGAAAGTTTAATCGGGGCGGGTTCCCTCGTTACAAAAAATATGAAATTCCCACCCCGCAGTTTAATATTAGGCCGCCCGGCCCAAGTGGTAAGGATGCTTAGAGAGGATGAAATACTCGGCAATTATGAATCTGCCCAGAGATATTTGAAATATAAACTGAATTATAAATGAATATGAAGACACTGGTTCTGGAAGAAATGCCCGATCTTTTCTGGCAGGAAATCAAGAAACGCGATATAGGTAAATTTTTTTTCCGGGAACTCACATCTTCTCTAATTCCTGAAATCCTCATAATCAGAACCAAATCAAAAATTACATCGGAGATCCTGGCTGGTTATCCTAACCTGAAATTGATAATCAGGGCAGGCAGTGGTTACGATAATGTAGACATACAGACAGCCCGTGAACTGGGAATAAGAGTGTGTTCTACCCCTCTAGCTAACGGCTCGGCTGCCTTTGAGCATACTGTAGCACTAATTTTCAGCCTGATTAAGCATTTAAATACTGCAAACAATGCTGTACGGAATGGTATCTGGAAAACAGGATTACCGGAAAGTCTGGAGATCAGGGATTTAAGGATACTGATTATTGGTGTAGGTTTAATCGGGACCTTGATCGGTCGTTATTTCACTGCCTGGGGAGCGCAGGTGAGAGGAGTAGATCCGTATCTCGGTGAAAAAGACTGGAAGAGGAAGGGAATTCAGAATATAGACATAAAATCAGGTTTGGCCTGGTGCAATACTGTTACTTTCCATTGTCCCCTGACTCATGAAACATCAGGGTTATTCTCTCAGGAATTATTAGGTTTTGTTCCCAAACCGATCTGGTTGATCAATACTGCCCGGGGAGGTCTTTTATGCGACGGAGCCTTAATTGAAGGACTGAAAAGTGGTATTATCAGGGGAATGGCAATAGATGTTTACGAAGATGAACCACCTGGCAACAAAATATGGTTTGATCCCACCAGGGTTATTCTGACACCTCATTCCGCTTCTCATACTGATGCAGCCAAACACAGACTGGTGAAGGAGACAATAGAGGTCTGGGAAAAGTTCCGGACTGACGGTGAAGTATTACATGAAGTTGATTATCGCTTCTTTAACAAATTCGAGTAAATGAATTCTAATATTTAAAAAAAATCAAAGCAATCAGGATATCAGATTTTCATTGATATTCTAATAGTAATACCAGGGAATAATTATTTAAGAATTATCGGAAAAATTTATTTGACATAAAAAGGGTATTGAGGAGTTTTGCCAAACCTCTGAGAGACGAGGTGAGGGATCTTTAGATTAGAGTGAGATAGAA
>JAFGEH010000230.1 GCA_016931665.1 Candidatus Cloacimonadota bacterium
GCGGAGAAAAAGAAGAAGAGCTGGAACTGAAATGGGAAAATGCCATTCAGTGGAGACTGGGTTGGGAATACAAGGCGACCCCTTGTTTAGCTTTAAGGGGCGGTTATTATTATGATCCTGCCCCAGCTCCAGATGAAACCCTTAATTTCCTCTTCCCTTCCTCGACCAATTCCGTATTAACAGGCGGGTTTGGCTATTCCAAAGGGAAATTCGATCTTGATTTTGGACTGGAATACCTGTTCGGCATGGAGAGGAACATCAGCGCTTCCGGACATAATATGCCGGGGAAGCACACTCTTGATGTATTTGCTTTCAGTGTTGGATTGGGATATAGATTCTAATAATTACACTATCAGCTGAAAGAAAAAGCCGGGATTTTTTCCCGGCTTTTTTTAATATTTGAAAATGCTTCCGCCGATAAATTCCCGCAGGATAGAATTGGATGGGACAAAATGATCTTCAATATTCTCAATATGGCAAAACAGTTCCAGCAGATTATCTGCTTCCGTATGAACGGGAGAATAGGGCGAAATTTTCTTGAGTAATGGTACAATATACTTCTTGAGAACTCCCAGTTCGTAGGTGAGGATGCTATTAAACATATAATCTGCATTCTCCTGGAAAGGGAAGATATTCTCATTTTCGCCTTCCCTTACCGAATCCCACATTTCCAGAGTCTGTTCGGCTGAATGGCCTCTGAAATTATGATCCCTGATAATTCTTCTGATCTTGCGGGAGTCTGAAGTCCTGATGCGATTGTGATTGTCTATATTCAGGTTATTCAGAGCGCTGACATAAATCCGGACCTTCTGATTGAAAGGTACAGATGCCGTTAAACGGTCATTCAACCCATGAATCCCCTCCATGATCAGGATCTCTGATTCTTTCAGGGCCAGTTTATGGAAGCTGTTCACACTCAATCCTTCCACGAATTTGTACTTGGGCAGAATAATTTCCTTACCAGTCAATAGGGCATTCAGGTGCTGATTGAGAAGTTCCAGGTTAATGGATTCTATCCTCTCGAAATCCAGATCTCCGTTTTCCTTACGTGGTGTCTGATCACGGGGAAGAAAATAATCGTCCAGATTGATTACCCTGGGCTGGATCCCGTTCACTCGTAACTGGATGGATAATCTCTTAGCAAAGGTGGTTTTACCGGAAGCTGTAGGGCCTGCTATCAGAACAATCTTCAATTTTCTGTTCCAGGATATTTTATTGGCAATATCGACTATTTTATTTTCGTGTAAAGCTTCCTCGACCTGGATCAGATCTACAACTTCATAATTGCTGATGGCCCTGTTCAACGCACTGGCATTGTGAATTCTCAGAATACTAAGCCATTTATCGTGTTCCTGATGGGTTTCAAACAGTTTTCTGGGCAGGATGAATTTATCTGTGATGGTGTTGTTATGACGGCGGGGAAAGCGCAGAATAAATCCCGGAGAGTGGAAGATTATATCGAAACTTCTAATAAACCCAGTTCTTTCTCCAAGAGTCCTGAGATAATAATCGTAATATCCGGAGCAATGGTAGACTTCAACATGTTGGAAATTCAGATTTCCAATTACATCATCCCGATGCATTTCTTCAAAGATCCGGTAAGCTTCCAGATAAGGCAGACTGATTCTCTCGATCGGCAGATCAGAAGCGATGATGTTCTCCATCTCCTGTTTGATCCTGTTTACTATTTCCGGATTGATTATCTCTTCCTTGAGGATTTCGCAGAATATTCCATCGCCTGCTGAATGTTCGATAAGTAAAGTTTTCTGATTGGAATAGAGATTATAGAAGGCTTTCATCAATATGAAAATAGTGGTGTCCTGATAAATCAGATGACCTTCAAAGGAATCATAAGTCACACAGTTAATCCGGCAGTTGGCATCTATCACGGTATCAGCCGGAATCAGATTACCGAATCTTTTATAGATAACCACATCCTGCGGCACCAGTCCAGCTTCGTGAGCCAGTTGACTCACCCGAACGGGTTTTTCGAGATTAACGGTTTTCACATACTGACGGTTTATTCTGAGATCAACTCTGATCAAATTTTCCTCCCGTTGTCAACTCGAGTACAAGTCTTCCTAACTTCCATCATTCAAAAATTTTACCCTCCGATTTGTTGTCCAGAAGTTATTTTATTTGACTTATAATCGTTGGTTTTAGAGTCCGACGCAGGAGGTGGTTATGGCCTGGCGCAGGAAATTAACCCAATATACAGGGATAGTGAGTGGATCTATAATATTTGCAATGGCCTACTCATGGTTTCTTGTACCCTATAAAATTGCTCCCGGTGGTATTGGTGGATTATCTCAGATCTTTTATCATCTCTTCAATATTCCCGTGGGTGTATCAATGATTTTAATGAATATTCCTTTATTTATCCTGAGTTTTATTTTCATGGGAAAAAGGTTTGGCTTCAGATCGATCTACGGGATGGCAGTCAGTTCCATAATGATAGATCTTCTGGATTTCCGGAATCTTTATAAGCTCGGATTAATTGAAGATATTTCAAAATATGCCCATGTCATCAAGGGTCAGGTGATATATGCTATGCTGCCCCCCGGAGATATTTACCTATCTGCAATAGCCGGGGCAGTATTACTGGGGTTGGGTCTGGGCCTTATCTTCCGGTTTCGCGGCTCCACCGGCGGTACTGATATTCCCGTTGCCCTGTTGAAACAGAAATCCGGGATCTCCATCGGTACCGGATACTGGATAGTGGAAACCTTGATTATTCTAACAGTAGGGTTAGTATTCCATGATCTGAAGCTGGTTATCTGGGGTTATATCAACCTGTTTATCACTTCCCGCATCACCGATCTGACTACGGAAGGTCTGCCCTATGTGAAAGGGATGTATATTATTTCTGAGCGTAACAATGAAATTAAAGAAGAGATCTTTGACAAGATCAGGCGAGGTGTTACTATCATCAAGGCAGAGGGCGGTTTTACCGGAAAGGAACGGAATATGTTGTTTTGTGCAATGAACAGGCGGCAGGTAGCTTTGATGAGAGAGATAGTAAAAGATATTGACCCCCAGGCCTTTGTACTTCTAACTGATGTTTATGATGTAATGGGTTACGGTTTCCGCAGCCGGAATCTTGATTTTACGGATACAGGATAAAACAATGAGATACATTGAAAAAATTAAAGCGAGGTGAGAGCATGAAAAAATATTCTGTTATAATAATCATGATGATGATATCCTCAATGATATCGGCAAGAAGGATTGCCATTTTGCCGTTATCTTCTCTGGGAATTGACAGTGTTACGGTTAGAACAGCTGATCTGCTTCTTTACCAGGAGTTCGGCAAACAGAACGAAACAGAGGTTATCAGCCGTCAGCAGGTTCAGGAGGCAGTTGGCAACACGGTATGCCTGGAAGTGGAATGTGCTGTGAACATTGGCAAGAAAACCGGGGCTGAAGAAGTAATCTCCTGCAGCCTGAACAGACTAGGTAGAAGCATAATCGTCCAGTATATGTCGGTGGATGTGAATACGGAAAGTATACTGATAGCTGATAATGTTACTTCTGTTACCGTGGAGGACCTGGAATCGGTAATGAAGAGGGTCTGTCTGAGCATAATGCGGCGAAAACCGATTGATAATACTGCCGAAGTGGGAGCAATTATCAGTGATGACAACAAGTCGGTACGCAGACGTCAGGCTCATCCCTATGCCGGATTCACCTTTGGTTATCTTTATCCTCAGGAAGGCTATGATGGTAAGGACAGAGTCTTCACGGTTGATTTTCGGTCAGGATTTGAAATGGAGAAAGTGGCTGTTGGTGCTCAACTGGCCATAAGAAAAGGATTTGCTGCCAATATATCTGTAAGTTACCTGTTAACTAAAACGGATCTGTGCCCCTATGTGGGAGGAGCTTTCGGCTTTCACTGGGTTAATCATAATGATGATGACAACGGGAAAAAATCGGA
>JAFGEH010000048.1 GCA_016931665.1 Candidatus Cloacimonadota bacterium
ATCAGCATTCACTCCTGTCTGTTCCACCTCATTAGAAAGTACCGCTTCGGCCTCAACTTCATTGCTGTAAACTGCTACCACAGCATACTGAAAGATTCCCTGTTCCAAACCAGCCCATTCGGTATCTGTGAACCATATATCCTGCCAGAAAGCATCAAGTAAATCCCATAAGGCAGGTTCTCCGCTGTTTGCTGCCGGGAAACGGTATATTTTAAAGAATTCCAGGTCTCTGCCAGAAACTGGCACATCCCAGGATAATAGGACTTCCGTATTCTGCTCATTGACAATGGCAATAACATTATCGACCGGGTAGGGAATCTCTGTCAGCTGGATCTGTCCCAAATCCAGATCTGTCATAGTGGTTTGGATTTCTGAAAAATAATCTCCATAGCCGGTTTGGGATATTTCCAGGAAATAGATGGAATTACCAATGACTTCGCTTAAAATGAATTCACCATTTTCATCGGTCTGGGTCTGATAGATATTATCTCCCAGCAGTATCACATCACAGTAGGCCAGGCCCGTTTCCGGGTGGTCACTGCCCACTACCTGTCCGCTGATCTGGATATCCTGGTCGGGGGAAGGGATCCAGGCAGCTCCTCCGGTGGAATGATGTTCGGGATAAGGATTGGGAAATTCCACCCAGTTTCCTCCCGCACCCTGAGCTAGATCATAGGCAAAATAGGGAATTCCGTCATCACCCCGGGTAGCAGTCAGATAAACAGTGTTATTCCCCACAGCCATCCCTCTACCCTGGCCGTTACTGGCTGGAATCGATCCAGTAAGATAGATCATTTCCCCGCTGATGATATCAATGGAATACAAACCCGAAGTACCGTACTCAGTGTAACCATAGAACAGGCCGTCCTCGGGATTGTAATCCAGGGCAAAAAAGCGGTAGCCGTAATTGGTATGTACGTCCAGGACAAGGGTGGCATTGCCGCTGAGAGGTTCAATACTGTAAATTCCTTTGGGATCAGCGTAATTGGAATATCCGTAGAGAACTCCGTTGGCCCAGGCCAGGGCACTTAAATCTACACCCACGGTACACAGCTGCTGTGGAGGCGAGGTCAGGGTAGCCTGGTAAAGGTGAGTGGTAAAAGCTCCTGCACAGAGATAAATCATCCCTTCGTCCGAGGCAGCAGCACCGCTCACATCGAAAGGAAAACTGCTGGTCCAGTTGATATCAGGAAATCCCGACAAATCGGAATAATAGGTTGGTAAAGTCGATCCCTCCAGGCCAACGAATAATGTCCCTTCCGCTGCCAGCATCGAATAAGATAATACCATAAATACCAATATGACCGGTTTAAAAATATTAAGAAAAAATGAATTATAAGATTCCTTCCGCTTCATAATAATTCTCTCCTTTTCATTTATTTTCCATTAACAGTAATTAGAAGTAATGTCAATTATTTTGTCATAAACAAGTTATTTATCTTGACTCTGAACAGCAGTGATTTTTCCTGTGTCTGCTTTTGAAATCATAGAATAGATAACAATATTTTATTATTTCCTGCTAGGAACAGATAAGCAAAACCCTGAATTCGATTCCTGAACCCCGGATCAGTGACTATTAGCTGTATGGGAATATATCGAAAGGGAAAAAAGAAAAAGGATTTAAAGATGAGAATTACGCACAATTACTATGTAATGAAAAAGCAGGCCAGTCTGAAGCAGGCATCCCTGCCCTTAAATACAAGAAGGGAAGTAGAATAAATGAGTTTTAAATTATTAGGAATTATTGAACCCGTTCTGAAAGCTCTCCGGGGAGAAGGTTACCTGCATCCCACTCCTATTCAGGAGAAGTCAATTCCCATCCTGCTGAGCAAAAAGGACCTATTGGGCTGTGCTCAGACCGGCACCGGCAAAACAGCTGCCTTTGCCATTCCCATACTGCAGCACTTATATCTTGATCAGCAGAGGGATCATCACCGCCGTCAGATCAGGGCTCTGGTCGTTACTCCGACCCGGGAGCTGGCTGTTCAGATTGGAGACAGTTTTACAACCTACGGGAAATACACAGGCCTTAAAAATACCGTGATCTACGGTGGAGTTAAACAGGGCTCCCAAACCCAGACCCTGCAGCAGGGAGTTGATATCCTGATCGCCACGCCCGGCAGATTACTCGATCTCATGGGCCAGGGCTATATTTCCCTGAGGAGTATCGAATATTTTGTACTTGATGAAGCAGATCGTATGCTGGATATGGGTTTCCTTCCCGATATCAGGAAAATCATTGATGAATTGCCTAAGAACAGACAGTCTTTATTTTTTTCCGCCACTATGCCAGCGGAAATTATTGACCTTTCCCGCCGGATCCTGGGTGATCCTGAAAAGGTGATCATCAATCCGGAAAAGTCCACTACAGATTTAATTGTTCAGGCTGTTTATTTCGTCAAAAAGAAAGATAAATCCGGGCTTCTGGTTCATATTCTGCAAACGGAACCGGTGGAGTCGGTACTGGTTTTTTCGCGGACCAAACATGGTGCGGACAAGATTGCCCGGTTTCTCTTAAAAGCCGGCATCAATGTTGATACGATTCACGGCAATAAGTCTCAAAGCGCTCGTCAGAGAGCTCTGGATAACTTCAAGAGTGGCAGTATAAAAGTTCTTGTAGCCACCGATATCGCTGCCCGGGGAATCGATGTAGAAGAGCTATCTCTGGTAGTTAATTATGATCTTCCCAATATACCGGAGATGTACATTCACCGCATCGGTCGAACCGGAAGGGCCAGCACCAGCGGGATTGCCCTGTCATTCTGCGATGTGGAAGAAAAAGCTTATCTGCGTGATATTCAGAAGTTGATCAATACAAATATCCCTGTAAGAATGGAACATCCTTATCCAGATGATTCCTCAGAACAAAACTCCGCAAAACCGGCAGTGCGCTACCGGCCCCGCCGACAGCAACGGCAGTCAGACTCAGGTATTCGCATCACGAATAACACCCGGAAAAATGACTGGTCTTATTCGCAGAAAAGCGGATAAAAAACAGGCAATTTCTCAAATTCGAGCCTTTCGTTTAACCCGGAAGGCTCCTTTAATTTTTCTTGGTTAAGTTCAAACTACTTAGAACCACAACCTTATTCCCAGCATATAATTCCTGCCTGCACCGGGAAAATAATAGTTCCCACCTTCTCCTTCCGGTCCTCCCCAGGGATCGTAATAACCGGAAGTTTCATACTTTTCATTCCAGATATTGTTAATCCTCAGGCTGATTTCACCCCGGCAGAATGTTATCAGATCCCGCAGTTTCAGGATAAGTTGGCCATTCATTAACTGGTAAGCTTCCACAATCCGGTCTTCATCCCCGGTATTATCCAGATATTGTTTGCCTACCTGTTTCCAATCAATCATCACTTCAAGCAAACCAATATCATAACGGCAATTGGCATTAGCCAGCCAGACCGGGAATCCGGAGATCGGTTTACCGCTGAAATCATCAGTACCGCCACTCCAGTTGTAAGGCTCAAAATCCTCATAGAAATTATCATTCCAGGCGCCGTTGGCTGATAGATGCAGACCGGATATAGGTTCACCCGCCACACTGAGTTCCACTCCCCGGTGAATAGTATGCTGGGCGTTGCCTGTAATCGGATATCCATCATCATCCACGCCGCCATAGGCTACTATTTCATTGCGAAAATCCAGCCAGAACAAGTTCAACTGCGCTTTCCAGTGGTTTTTTCCGTAACTGATACCCAGCTCATAGTCCCATAACTCCTCCGATTTTACCCGGGGATTATGCCACAGAATATAATCAATTTCTTCAGAGGAATTGTAGATAGTATCTGCTTGACTGAATAATGGTACTGCGCCCAGGTCATCAGGGCCCTGCCAGATGTCAAACAGTTCATTATCCGCAGGTTCTCTCTGAGCTCGGGAAATATTCCCGAATAAATTCACTCGATCGCTGATATTCCAGTTCAGGCCCAGGCGGGGATTGAAAAAATCATAATCCACCTGATAACGGTGCAGATTCTCCCCCTGAAAGTTTCCCGTCCGGATTTGCCGAAACTGGTAATTGATGTGCTGATAATTAAGATCTAACATCAACTTCCAGTCGGAAGCCAGTTGCAGGAATTCATTGGCGTAGATAGTGCAGTAACTCTTATCCCCTATGTATTTGTAATATTTGTACCCTGGTTGGAAACTCTCCGGGGGAAACTGCAGCCACTTCACTTCCCCCCAGTGTTCACTGTCAAACAAGCTGAGATATAAACCAAGAGTCAGGTTATAAGGCATTTTCAGGTAATTTGCCTCACTTATCCAGCCATAATGGTTCTTCTTCACCTGCTTCTGCCTGATCAGATCACTGTAGATTGTTTCCGGTTCAGAATTCAAACTGTAATCCCAGAGGTCACGGTTGGATTTATACTGTTCATAGAATCCTTCCCCGTGAATATAGAAGAACGAATTCTTGGAATTAACGGCATCATTCCAGAGATAGCGGTGATGAATTTCCAGATGGGGCTGGCTGAAATCATCTATTTCGTTATCGTAGGTTATGGGATTGTGCCGGTGATTTTCCGCCAGGTCTTCTGCAGAAGAAGCATACCAGGCGGCATGCGTGATTTCGTTCCCACCAAAGAAGTTCATTTCCAGCAGTGAACGGTCTCCCAGCCGGCTCATGCTGCTGAAAAAGGACCAGAGTTCAGCGGCAGAATTATCCCGGTAGCCGGAAGATTGCAGGCGGGAAAGCCGCAATTGAAAGCGATACCTCTGCCAGGCTGTAATATTTGTTTTCACCCCGTATTTATAAGTTTCATAACTGCCATAATTGGCAAAGAGGGCAACCCCGTCGGGCTGGGTTGCCTCGTTTGTACGCAGGTTCAATGAACCACCGAAGGATGAGAAACCGTAAAGCGAACTGCCAACTCCACGCTGCAGCTGCACCATGCTTACATTCTCCGCCAAATCAGGCATGTCCACCCAGTAGACCTGATGGTCTTCCGGGTCATTCAGCGGTATGCCGTTGATCATCACGCCCACCCGGGACTGGTCGAAACCCCGCACCTTCAGCGTGGAGTAACCCAGCCCGCTGCCGGCATCGGAATAGGAATGGACATTGGGCAGATCGGCCAGCAACAGAGGCATATCCTGTCCATAATTGTTACGTGCTATCTCCTCTGCCGGCAGGTCGCTGAAAGCGACCGGGGTTGACCTCTCTCGCGCCCGGGTACCGCTCACTACCATACCCTCCACAAACTGAGGCTGCCTGTCCAATTTTATTATCAGCCCCTCCCCCCCCTGATGTATCACCTGAATTTCTTTTCTCTTATAACCGATCCGGTTGAAAACCAGATTATAGATACCCGGCTTGAGATCCCGGATCCGGAACTCTCCCCGGCTGTCACTGTAATCAATCCATTGCAAATCACTCACAATTACACTGACTGCCGGCACAGGTTTGCCGTTTTCATCCAGTACTGTTCCCTTCAGATCCAGAGCCGACAGACCCCGGATCAGTATCAGGACCAGAATCAGCAGAATAAGCTTGATACTTTTCATGGTTCCTCCAATAAATAAAAAACCACAGAGCCAGCGTTTAGGCTCTGTGGTTTCCAATATTCTTCCAATTTCCCTCCGCTGGCATTATCCAGATCAGGTTGCAGGGTATAATCTCAACCGTCCGTCGGGAACCCGGACAGCACCCCTAATTGATTACATGATGATTTAATGAACTGCTGTATCTGAAATTCAGGTCTGCCTGCCTGTCAAACATTTTTACCGCCGGAAAAAATATTTGACGATTAAATTCTGCTGCAAATGTTCACCACAAGAGATTGGGAGGGAATTAGTGAGTAAGCTGAAAATATCGGAGATTGTTTTTATTGCAGTTGTCTCTGCCTCCCTGGGTATCTTCTGGTGGGGTTACACATTCTTCTACGATCTCTGCAAACCCCTGTTAAAACCTCTGGCTCTGGAAAATCTGCTGGGTGGCATCTGGTTGATGGGAGCTCTCTTTTTCCCCTATATCATCCGTAAACCCGGCAGTGCCTTATTGGGTGAGGTGATTGCAGCATTTATTCAGGGATTCATCGCCAGATGGGGGATCACCTCATTACTCTGGGGACTGGTTCAGGCTCTACCTGTCGAGCTATTCTTCCTGCTTCTGGCCTACAAAAGGTGGAACCTCTGGGTTCTCTGCCTGGCGGGTATGATCTCCGCAACCGCTTCCTACGCCTTGAGTGTGGTCTGGGAAAGATATTACCTGCTGAGTCTGCCCTTTAACCTGATCCAGTGGGGCAGTTTTCTGCTCAGCAGTATCCTGCTGGGAGCTGTTTTTTCCAAGTGGCTGGCTGATAACCTGGCAAAAACCGGTGCTTTGAACCAGTTTGCCATTGTCCGTAAAGATCTTGAATAATCCAGTCTACAACATCAATAATTATTCCCTGCTTTACCCTCTGAATGATCAGCCAATCCTGCTCAAGGGCGAATTGGAAATCAGGGAAAAGGACACCCTGCTGCTCAGCGGAAATTCCGGCAGCGGTAAAACATCACTGCTGTACACTCTCAAGGGACTGATTCCCGAAACCATCTGGGGTAAGCTGGGTGGGACCATCTACTTCCGAAACAGAAATATCATCGACCTTTCTCCTCTGGAAAAAGCACAAATCGGTTTACTTTTTCAAAATCCAGCCTGCCAGATGGTTAATCGTACCGTTAGGCAGGAATTAGCCTTCGGTCTGGAAAACCTGGGGATATCGCCCTCCGATATCTGGCAGAAGATAACTTACCTGGCAGAAGAATTCGCCATCATTAATTTACTGGACAGGGATGTAACACGGCTCTCTGGCGGTGAAATGCAGAAGATCGCCTTACTCTCGATCATGGCCATGGAACCTGAAGTTTACCTGTTCGATGAACCTACCGCCTTCCTCGACCCGGATTCGGCCCGGCATTTTATTGCCGTATTTCAGAGGATAGTCCAGCAAAAAACCGTGATTGTGGTCGAACATAACCTTAATTATCTTCAAGACTATATCAACAGGATAATTCAAATAAACGAGCAGCACGAAATAAAAGAGCTGGATACAAAGCTGTTTTCATGGCATCAGAGCTTTCCTGCTCTTCCTGCTGTTTCTCCCGGAGAATCAATCCTCAAGGTTCGGAATCTGAAATTCGGCTATACTGATAATCCCATTCTTTTTCAGGGGGTAGACTTTGAGCTCAGGGAAGGCGAAATCGTCGGTATCGTTGGTGCCAATGGCTCCGGTAAAACAACGTTACTGAAAATTCTGGCCGGGAATATTCGAAAATACATCGGAAATGTACTGTATAAAAACACCGATATACGATTGCTGAAGCCCAAAATTTATTTTCAGGACATTAGTCTGCTGTTTCAGGATCCCGCCAATCACTTTCTTTTCAGCCGGGTCATCCAGGAAGTTTCTGGGCGGTCCGACCTGCTCAGGATCTCTGGTTTAACGGGATTCGGAGAACGTAATCCTTTCACTCTGTCCGAAGGTGAGAAAAGAAGGTTATCCCTGGCTATACAATGGGCTGGCAACCGGCAGATATATCTGCTGGATGAACCTACTTTTGGCCAGGATTATGCCAGCCGGCTGGCTCTGATTGACCTGGTGGGCAGGCTCCGTCAACAAGGCTGCAGCTTCATTATCGCCGGCCATGATTATGCTTTCCTTGCTGCCGTCTGCACCCGGATTCTGGAATTCAAGCAGGGTACTCTCCAGCCCCGGGAGATAAGGCAGTGACCCTGAATTCACGGCTCAGAGACCATCCTAACGACCTGCTCTGGCTTTTACTGGCCTGCCTTTATCTGATACCCGTATTCATCGCTTCCAATTCTTACTTCAATCTATCAGTCCTGTTACTGGCTCTCTTCAATATCAACCTCTGGGGAAAAATGTCCTGGCGTTCCCTCGCCCTGTTTGCCCTCATCATGATTTTACCTCTGCTTTCACTATTTGTCACGGTGCTCATTTATACCCGCGGAGCTCAGGACACCCCGGTAATTATGAACATCTGCGGATTCAATATTTATCGTCTGGCCTGGCAGAATGCCATTTTTCTCACAGTCCGGGCCGGCTGCCTGGCCTTTCTTTCCTTCTCCTTTCTGCTTGCTGTACATTACGATCGACTTGTACTCTCCCTGCTGCAGAATTTTCACCTGTCCCCCGCTGTCGGTTATGCCCTGCTCATCACTTTCAACGCTCTCAGTTACATGAGAGAAGAATATTCAAGGATCCGCCTGGCTTATCTGATGAGATTCCGTAAAAGAATTTTCCCGCTTAATCTTATCTTCCCCATCCTGGTAAGTGCCACCCGTTATGCGCATTTTGCCGGTCTCAGCCTGGAATGCCGGGGTTTGAACCGAGAAAAAACCTATCTGGAATCATATCGCTGGCAGAAAAAAGATGCAGTGATACTGCTGATTAACCTTTGCCAGATCTTCAGTCTGATCGCTCTCTTCGTGATTAATGAATGGTTCAGTATCAGATGGCAATAAAGGAGGCATTATGAAATTCACGGCAATCACCTGCATATTATTTTTAATTATACCGATAATCCAGGCAGAGCCACAGGACTCGACAGGAATTTATAACCCGGAGCGGGGTAATTTCCTGGATATTGACAGACAAGAAATCTTAAATCAGGCTTGGGAACATTATCAACATCAGGAATGGGAAAAATCCGCAACTTCATACCTGGAAGCTTTGCAGTTGAATATTGAGGACAACTCTAACATCTACAACCTGGCCTGTTGTTATGGATTACTGGGCAAACCTTATCTGGCAGGTCTCTATTTGCAGCGCGCTTTCACTGCCGGCTTCAGGAATTTCGAACACGTCCGGATTGATCCCGATTTCAATCCTGTCCGCAATGACCCAGGCTTTATCAAGATTATGAGCAACCTGGAAACTATATACGAAAAATCTCAAAACATGGAGCAAAGGTATTTCCGATATCCCTCGTTCTTGAATTATGGCTTGATCCTGCCTGCCAATTACCAGCCAGAAACAGAATATCCTCTTCTGGTTATGCTGCATGGCCTGGGAGATAACACTGAGAATTTCGCCGGGATTGCCGTGGATATTCAAAACATGATCATCGTGGTCCCGGAAACCCCTTATGCTATCCCTGCAGGTAATCGATTGGGTTACAGCTGGCCCCTAACCGAATTTGATCAACAG
>JAFGEH010000049.1 GCA_016931665.1 Candidatus Cloacimonadota bacterium
AATAATTATATGTACTTCAGGTCGAGAAATAACAGGATGATTGGTTGAAGAAAACTAAATATGAACTGAACCGGTAAAAACCAGGGAGACTGCCCCGATCAGGAATAGCTCATGCTCACGGATTATTATATCCAGTAAACCGCCGGGAGTATGAGCGGTTATCTTTTCAGAAGTCAATCCCAGATGATAACAAAGGCTGGCTGCCGCTGCCGTTCCGGTTCCGCACGCCAGGGTCACCCCGCTGCCTTTCTCCCAGAAATGGATTTTGATATCTTCCTGCCCCATGATATTAACAAATTCCACATTCACCCTTTCCGGAAAACAACTATCATTCTCGATAAGGGATCCGTATCTGGCCGGTAGATCGGGCTGCAGGTCATCAGTTACAGTTACAAAGTGCAGGTTACCGGAGTTGACCAGGAATCCCTTGAATCCATGGGAGTGTACTTCCTGTAAAATTTCAGGTCTCGGAAAGGTAATTTTCGTTTTCAGGGTAGCAGCATCCAGCAGTTCAGAAGTGAAAGTGCCGGACAGAGTAGTGATTCTGCATTCTGTTTTTCCCGTCCGGGAGCAGAGATGGGCTGTAATGCATCTTAGTGCCGTACCGCAGTTCTTGCCTTCTGAACCATCTTTATTGAAGATCCGCATGGCTGCATCGGCCTGTTCAGCGGGCAGGATCAGAACCAAACCATCACTGCCGATACCGAAATGTCGGTCACTGAGGCGGCGGGAGAGTTCCGGAAAGTCAATCCCGGGTAAAGGTTTGTCCAACAGGTTCAGGAATATGTAATCGTTGCCCTGGCCCTGCATTTTGAAAAAATCAAGTTTCATGGGATATTCCCAAGATTTCCCGGAAATTTTCCCGGAAATTGAAGAATCCCGGCCGGTCTTTGATCCAGTGAGCAGCTTGTAAGGCACCCAGAACAAAGCCGCGACGGTTATGTGCAGTATGGCGGAGTTCTATGGAATCTGCTTCTGAATCGAACCCGATTACATGGGTGCCGGGAATATGACCAGCCCTGACACTGGCAAAATGAAGTTCTTCTGTAGAAATGGGACGTTTAACTCTGTCATATTGAGCTTCTGTTTTGGCTGAACTGGCTGAAATAATTATATCTGCCAAATCTCTGGCTGTGCCGGAAGGGCTATCCATTTTCAGTTTATGGTGCAATTCCAGTCCCCAGGGGTCATATTCCGGGCTATTACCCAACTGGCGCGCTGCCTGTTCCACCAGCAGGTAGAAATGATTCATACCCGGGGAGAAATTGGAGCCGTATACAATACCCAGATTATATTCTATGGCTAAGTTCCTGATTGCTGCTGATTGTTCCGACCAGCCGGTAGTGCCGATAACCAGATAGGGGCAGAGAGGAGCAAGCTTTTCCACATTTTCCCGGACTGCGCCTGGGAGTGAAAAATCTATGGCAACCTCGGCGGAATTAAGGGTTTCCGGATTGATATCATTTTTCAGCTGGGGATCGATGATACTGACCACCTGGCAATTACAGTCGGGGGCAGTTTCTTCCAGCAGCTTTCCCATCTGTCCGTAACCGATCAGGGCGATTCTCAGCATTCAACCTTCCTTTCTGTTATGACAGGGCTTTTCCCGAATGAATTTTTATTACTTCTTTGACCCAGTTTTTACCGCTTTCCAGATCGGATATCCTGATCTCTTCCTGCAGGGTGTGAACTTTGTTCATACCAGTTCCCACTACTGCCATGGAGATACCGTGCTGATTGAATATATTGGCATCACTGCCGCCCCCGCCAACAGCCGGTTCAATATTGATGCCCATTTCCCTGTTGGCTGCCAGCCCCAGTTTTACTACAGCAGAATCAAGGGGTAACCGGAAAGCCTGATAGGATTCTGTAATTTCCACCTCGACGCTGGCTGTGAAATCGGGGAGTTTATGAAGGGCTACAGTTGATTCCATAATGTGTTTCATCTTCTGGCAAAGGTCATGCAGCTTCTGGTGATTATGACTGCGGGCTTCGGCTTCGATAAAAACCTGATTGGGAACAATATTGGTGGCTTTCCCGCCGTTGATGATTCCCAGATTGCAGGTGGTTTCATCATCTATCCGGCCGGAGGGCAGATTCACCAGAGCGGCAGCAGCGATTTTTATAGCATTAAGTCCGTCTTCGGGAGCCACCCCGGCATGGGATTCCCTGCCATGAATAACAAATTTCAGATTGTTCTGGGAAGGGGCACCAATCATCAGCTCTCCGATGTGGTGGGTATCAAGGGCAAATCCGAGTCGTGATTGCAGTCGAGAATAATCACAGAATTTTGCTCCCAGTAGTCCGATCTCTTCTGAAATGGTGAATAGTATTTCTAATGGCCCGCAGGGGAATTCTGCATCCTGTAATTCCTTGATTGCCCAGATGATCTGAGCGATGCCGGATTTATCGTCTGATCCCAGAATGGTGGTGCCATCGGATTTAATCAGATCACCGCTTATTCGAGGCTGGACATGACAACCCGGGACAACGGTATCCATGTGGGCGGATAAGAGCAGGGGTTCGCTATCATTGGCAGAGGGGAAGAAAGCATAAAGATTGCCTGTATCACCGCCAGTC
>JAFGEH010000231.1 GCA_016931665.1 Candidatus Cloacimonadota bacterium
ACAAGGGCGGATTGCGGATTACCCAGCCGGTCATAACACCAGCCCAGGTTACCGTGCATAATTGCATATTCCCGATCATATTTGAGTCTTTCCTGAAAGATCCGGATATCATATTTTTCAAGATCAGCCGGGGTAATTCCCTTTTCCAGTTCTTTTTGAATAGCTTTTGTCAGGCCGGTATCTTTTTTCAGCAGGTGTACGTCCCTTTTCAGCATACCCAGATAATATCCCGTAAAATCAGTCCGGTGAATAATTGCCAGTTGCAGGGCATCAATGGCTTTTTCCCAATCTTCGGTCATAGCCAGGATGGTGCCCAGTTTGGTATAAGGGTGAGAAGGGAAAGGTGCTGTTTCCGCACTCAGACGGTAATATTTGATGGCATTCTGATAATCTTGCTGTTTTTCATATATTTCCGCCAGATGAAGATAACTCACATAAGCCTGTTCCGGTTTATCTGCGATCAGTTTGCGATAAATGCTGATGGCTTTGTTGAAATTTCCCGTTTGAGAATAGATGATACCCAGGTTTCCTCTGGCTTCTAGCAGATCCGGCTGAATTTCCAGAGCTCTGGTATATTGGATAACAGCCAGAGGGAAATTACCCAGTTTAAGACTATAATCACCTCTCTGTTTATAACGCTGGGCTTCTGTTTCACGGCCGGGATCGGAGATTTTTACAAACCACACAGGTTCCCAGAGTGATAGCAAAGAAAAAAAGAGCAGAAAGCACCATGTACACAGTATGATCCAGCCTGTTACCCTGTCTTCCAGGGAAGCAAAAAAGTTTTTTCCTGCTTTCTTTTTATTCTTAACAGGTATTGTGGATAAGGAATACAACATTATAACCTTCCTGTTTCAGGCGGTTAAAAGTCCGGCAGGCTTCAGGCGTTTTCAGGATAATCAGCTGCATGCCGGTTTGGGTATAATTGTGAAAGACGAATTGGACTTCAAAATCTTCCGGGAAGCCTATACCTCCCAATCCATCCCGACCGGAACCGATCAGGAGGATAGTGGAGGATTTTGAATAAAGGGTCAGAATGTCTTTGCCATTGAATTCGTGCTTTTTATCAACCAGGCGGAAAGTGCCGTTTTCGAATATCAGAATATCAAAGAAAGGTATGGGTATGCCTTTATATACGGTTAGCCCGTAAGTATTATAGATAATATTATCGTTTTTAAATCTGGCATAGAAATAACTCTGTACAATCAGAATTAATATCAGCAGTGAAGGTATAATAATCCGGAAAACCGGTTTTCCGCTCAAATAAAACAGTAAAAAAAGTATCAGGAAGATGAATACGGGGATCATTATCCCGATAAACCAATACTGCATATCGGTTAGCAGTGAGCTGATGGCCAAAAATAGATAAGCAAAGCAAATCTCCAGAAAAAGTAGTGAGAAGGGATGCCCGAAATAATCTTTGAGATGCCGATGCCGGATTTTCCAGCCCTGCATGTCCTTACCCTGACGCAGCACATATTGAACGAAGATTATGCCCACTACTGTTCCCCAGGTATCTTTGCCGATATCACAGATATCGAAAATACGGTCAGAAATGAAAACCTGAGCTATCTCATCGAAACTGGAAAGAAAGATCGCCGACAGGAAAGTGTACAAGATGATCTTTTCCGTAGGGAATTTTTGCAGGGAGAAGTAGCGGTAGGCCAGAAAAGCAAAACCGCCATAGGCAAAATAGTGCCAGTTATGCTGCAATTCGTAAAATTTATGCTTGAAATAATAATCCGTGGAGCTCTGGCCGATAGCCAGCAGCAGGAGGACAACCAGGAAAGAAGCAACCCGGTAGGATGTGATCTGCCGGCGGATAAGAATAAGCAGAACGATGAAAAGAAGCAGAATAGCCGAGAACAGATAGGGAATTTCTCTGCCCAGAAAAGAATAAGAAAGAATGGAAAATCTGCCGATGGCAGTCTGCATAAAATTCTGCAGCATCAGAAAGGGTGTAAATATCAGAAGCAGAGCATACATTATCAACTGGTTACGGGGATGATAAAACCACTTTTCCTGATGAATCATATACAGTTTAACCTTCTTTTTGGGGAGAAGAAGCAGGTTCGATATAAAATTCGTGCCAGGGTAGAATCACCAGCATTTCCCGGCTCAGGCGGTCCTGTATATCTCTGCCGAAGAGCAGGCCAACCAGCACCAGAGCAAATTCCAGAGCCGCACCAGGTCCCTTACCGGTTATGCACTTACCGTCCACAACAACTCGGCGTTCAACCATCTGCTGATGAGGCAATTGGGAAACCAGGGACGGATAGGCGGTGGCCATCCTGTTTCCGATTAAACCATGATAGGCCAGGACAACCGCAGGAGCAGCACAGATGGCAGCATAATATCTTCCTTCAGCAACCTGCTTTTTCAATAATTCGGCCAGAATTTCCGAATCTCTCAGCTTGAGAGCGCCGGGCATGCCGCCCGGAAGTACAATCAGATCGTATTCTCTATCCCGGCAGTGGTCCAGTAGAGTATCGGCGATTATTCTAGTTCCCCGGGAAGCCGTTATCTGCAACTTGCTTACGGCAGCAACCGTTACATCTGCTCCCGCCCGCCGCAGAGTGTCGATGATCCCGACTGCCTCAATTTCTTCACTGCCATCGGCTATGGGGACCAGAACGCGTTTCAGAGTTTTCGAAAGCTCATTCATAAAAAATTCTCTGGCATTTCATTTCCATATCATTTCTTAATGGATCATTTTTCTGTCAATTATGACTTTAGTGAATACATCATACTGAATCCCAGGTTTTGATCAGAAGATCTTTATTATTCTTGAGTAAGCCAATATAATCAACTTCCAATTTAATCATCATTTCATCTCTGCTGCGCAGCCACTCCGACAACCAGGCAAAGCGCAAGGCCAGAACAAAATCAAACAGAATACCCGGAGTCAAGAAATTTTCCCCCTGCCGGAAGGCAGCAAGAAAAGCCCGGCAGAAATTTCCCAACAAACCCTGGGGAGCTTCCATGCCCAGGCAACCGATCAGATTGGCGGCATCATAGGGAAAGGGTTTCAACCCTGTAAATTCCCAGTCGATGACTGCCTGCATACTGTTTGCTGACCAGATGATGTTGAGGGGATGAAGATCCCCATGAGTAAATTTTATAGGAAGCAGATCGTGCTGTATGAAGAATTCACTCTGCAGATAATCAGTTACAGGCTGCAGGCGTTTATAGAGCAGCGGTTCATTGATTTTGATTTTTTCGATTAAATCCAGAATGAAGCGAATAAGGGAAAATGGTTCTGAATTAGCCAGTTCGGGCGGCAGGATTTCAGGTTGGAGCAGAAGCAAGGCAAATCTGGCGGTTGTTTCTCCCCGCCAGCCATCGTGCAGATAGTCCGGACGAGGCAAAGCAACACCTGCCAGATAGGCAGATATCTGCCAGTCATATTCGGTTCCGGTATAAAAGAATTGTCCATTTTCTCCCGGCAGATATGGATTAATCCAGGGGATTTCCTTGGCAATAAGATAATTGAGGATGTTCACAATGCGTAATTTGGCTGCTGACAGGTTCTTGCGGAAACCCTCCAGCAGAAAGAGTCTGTCTTTCTCATCTTGCAGAACAAGTCTTATCTGAACCCGTTCGGGGCTGCCGGCAACTGCCAGATCTTTTCTAAGGACACAGCAGGGAATACCCCAGAAATCGGAGATATCCCGGAGGAAAGCCAGGTCACTCTGCATCAATATCAACTATATGATAGTTTTTGTTACCCATCCCAATCCTGAAGGCATAATCAATCTGATTTTTCCCACTGACCCGGTTTTCCTGCAGGAAGGTATCTTCACAGCCGCATTCCTGATCAACCAGGTCATGACTGGCCATTTCCACGGCTACAATATCGGTGGAAGCCAGAATACCGATATCAGAGAGAAAGGGTTCATCCGACCAGGCGACACAATCGCACGATCTGGCTATATTAGCCAGAACATTTATGTATACCATTGGTCTCTGACTGGTTATAACCTTGGCATATTCAACCAGGCGCTCCAGGAAAACTTTGCTGCTGGTACTGCGCCAGGGTACGCGGAAAGCCTGAACGGGGCAGACACCGATGCACTGGCCGCAGCCTATACATTTATCAGGGTCGATCACCAGGGGTTCGATGGAAATAGCCTGGCCCGGACATTGGGTTACGCAGGAACCGCAGGCAATACAGACCCGGGGAGTATAGTCCGGCTGACTGGAGGCATGCAGGGCCATTTTACCAGCGATAGAGGCCAGTCCCATACCGACATTTTTGATGGCACCCCCGAATCCAGCCATACCATGGCCTTTAAAATGGGAAAAGATCACATAGGAATCGTAATCTGTGAGGTGGCCGCCAGTTTTTACTTCCTGGAAATGTTTGAGATCAGCCGGTATAACAAGTTCGGTTGAGGAATCCAGGATATCAATGGGTGCAAAGTCAAAACCATGCTCGCGAGCCAGGGCAATATGGCTTTCTGTGTAGCGTCTTTTACTCACATAGAGTACATTAGTTTCGACCAGGGTGGCCTGCAGCTCAAGGGTAAGATCCTTAACCAGGCTTGCCGGCAGGAAGTTCTGATTGCCTTCTTCGCCGAAATGGACTTTGATAGCAACTTTGCCCTGAACAGGTTCGGCGATGTGCTTGAAGATTCTCAACACTCCCTCCGGCGAAATATCCCGGGTTAAATAGACCAGAGAAGGCTCTTTCATCTCAGTCTGTGCTGCTTGGAAACCGGAGGAAGCTAGAAGGAGCAAGGCCAGAAAAAGCAGATAATATCTCATAAACTCATTCCTTGGCAGGATCCTTAAAAAGAGAACGTACCAGAATATAAATACCGCCCAGCAGCAAGAAGAC
>JAFGEH010000232.1 GCA_016931665.1 Candidatus Cloacimonadota bacterium
GCCTGTCTTGAAGTTAAACAATTAACAATTATGGAATAGACTGTCATCCTGCCTGCCGGGCGTAGCGCAGCGAAGACTGAAGTTTCCAGCGCAGCTGGAAGTAACGAAGGATGAATAAAGTAATTAACATTCCACACTTCGCTAAACCAACCCCTGGCAGCTTTTACTGCCAGAGGTTGGCACTCAGTGTGACAATCCTGAAATAAAATCCGTTAACAACACCCACACGTCATCGCTTCTCCGTAATATTACATCTTCGCTTCTTCTTCAACAGGTTCTGGCGGATACTTGATCTCACGGATCTTCTTATGGTGATCCTTATGCACATTGTAATGTGAGCTGAAGAAGATCTTGGCCAGGATCAGCAGCATGACTCCCTGCCAGTAGGTAATCGGCCTGGTGTCGAATATCGCAGTAACGGTAGCATTCCAGAGTAGCTGAACCAGCCAGCCGACCAGGAAAGCCAGGGCAACACCCAGCACAATAAACACCGGGATTAATTTGTGATGCTTTTTTTTCATTTTTCCTCCTCTATCAGTAAATTGTTGGTCTGACGCTTATCCTGCTGTTCTGCAGTACGGCTCTGATCAGCAGGATCAGTTCGCTAAAGGGAAGCCATTCCAGGATGCGGTATAGTTCATCCTGATCATCATTACTCTCCCGGATCTGCTCCCGGGCAAAGTTAATAACAATTTCATCCAGATAACTTGGAGCCTTCCACAGGCCTTTGTCCCTTATCCATTCTTTATTCATGGGAAACCTCTTTTGTATAATCAAATTTCGAATTTAAGATATCTCTCAGGTATTTCAGGGCATATCTGTAGCGGGAAGCTATGGTATTCCGGTTTTCTCCTGTGACCTCGCTGATCCTGTCGAAGGTGAACCGGCTGAAGATATGCAAATGCAACACATCATAGAAGCGGGGTTTCTCCCGGGCCAGAATTTGCAATCCAGATTGTAGTTCTTCTTCACTCAGCGGCGACTCTTCAGTGACAGGATTCGGCAGGAGTTCTTCATTGAAATCAATAATAACTGGTTGGCTGGAGGAATAGGATTTCCTGATCAGGTTGAGCGCTATCCGAAAGAGATAAGCTCGTGGGCTCTGCACCTGCTGCTGCCAAATTGCTCCGATGAATTTCAGGAATGTTTCCTGAAAAAGATCGTCTGCTGTCTCCGGTTGCCGATTCTTCAGAAAGGTATACAGGGAATCCTTATGTCTGGCATAAAATTCAGTGAATGCTTCCTGTGAACCGTTCAGATATTCTTCAATCAATTCCGCATCGCTCATGCCAACCTCGTTAAGCTTTTCTAATTATTAAGATCAGAAAGTCACGGAATATGTTTAATATTTTTTTCCTGAAGGAAACATTTTTTATTTTTTTAACAGAATCAAAATAACCTGCCAGATTAGCAAAAAAGAGATGGAGAGAAATTGAAAAACAATTTTGATAACAATATCAGCTATTATGCTTTCAGTTAATCTAATGGCAGTTGAGCTGCATCCTGTTCCCATGTATATCGATACCCTGGCCGAAGACTATTTTGTGCTGGGCAGATTTCCTGAATCCCGGCAAATCTGCGAAGAACAGCTGGTGATCAATCCTCAGGATAAGATGTTCCTGGAAAGAATTGAACGAATTGAGCAGATCTTGTCCGGAAGCAGGCTGAAATCGGGAAATGAATAATAACTGCCATTCACTAAAAAAAATCAGCGTTCTCCGGGAACGCTGATCCAAATTGGCCGAGAGGGCAGGAATCGAACCTGCCGTGAACAGTTTTAGCTGCCCATTACTGGTTTTGAAGACCAGCCGGAACACCAGTTCCTTCCTCTCTGGGGTGACTAACAAAGCCAGTGCTGCCTGGCTGTAAAGAATTTTCTTTTCTCAGCTCATATCTTGACGGATTTAACTGACTTAATTATTTCTTACTGCAAAATCTGAGGTGCAAATGACAGCGAAACATTTGATCATGGGTACAGCCGGGCATGTGGATCATGGCAAAACCAGCCTGATCAAAGCACTCACCGGTTTCGACTGCGATACCCATAAACAGGAAAAACTCCGCGGGATAACCATTAACCTGGGATTTACCCATCTCGACCTGCCCAATGGGGACAGTGTAGGCATCATTGATGTGCCCGGGCATGCGGATTTCATTAAAACCATGGTTTCGGGAGCTGCCGGTATCGATTTCGTCCTGCTCACCATTGCAGCGGATGAAGGTGTGATGCCCCAGACCCGGGAACATCTTGAGATCATGCAGATTCTGGGTATTCAATCAGGACTGATAGCTCTGACCAAAGCCGATCTGGTGGATGAGGAATTACTGGAACTGGCCAGGGAAGAAGTGCGGGAATTCGGGCAGGATTCCTTCCTGGCCAATGCCCCCATCATTCCGGTTTCGGTGCTCGATAAACGTGGACTGAACGAATTACTAACAAGCATCAGCAGTCTGATAACGGATATTCCCATGAAAGAGGATCAGGGCATATTTCGCCTGTATATTGATCGCATCTTCTCGCAACCCGGGTTCGGTACAGTGGTTAATGGTTCGGTTCTTTCCGGCAGAATTTCCCGCGAACAGCCTGTGTATATTACTCCCGGTAATACTGAGTTGAAGATCCGCAAAATAGAAAGGCACGGCACTCCCGTTGATAGTGTCCAGGCCGGGGACAGGGCCAGCCTGAACCTGTCAAATCTCCGGATCAGGGATTTTCGCCGGGGAATGATGCTCTGTTCTCAACCCCTGGAGGCAACCACCTTGCTCGATGCCCGGATCCGCTTATTCCGAACTGGAATAACCATCGGACGCTGGAGCCAGGCAGTTTTGCTGCTGGGTACTATACGACAGATGGTAAGGATACATCTGCTCGATGCTGATGAATTGACGGAAGGACAATCCGGCCTGGTCCAGATCTATCTTCCCCAGCCGGCTGTTCTCCAGTTTGGAGATAAATTCATTCTGCGCAATTCTTCCGGTGACCGCACCCTGGGCGGAGGTGAAGTGCTGGATCCCTATCCTCTTCATCATCGCCGCCGCCGGGAAAGTCAGATAGAGATCGTCAGAAAGAAGGCATCCGGGGAATTGCCGGAGCTGATTGCAGCGGAAGTAAAAAAATCCCCCTTACCTGTATCTTACCGGAAAGTCGCTTCCAATCTGAATCAGTCACCCGATGAACTGATCCCGGAAATCTTCCGGAACCTGCCCGGTGAGATCGTGTTCTTTCAAACCGCTGATGATCTGCTGCTGCAGGAGAAGAAACACAGTACAGCCCTGCAGAATAAAATCTTGAACAGCATCCGAGCCTATCATCAGAAAAATCCCCTGCTGGCTACCGGTAGGACTTTCAATGAACTGCTGGGCATCTTCGGTACTCAGCAGAATGAAAACACAAGACTTACCCTGAATATTATGCTGCAGAAACTGCTGGATGAAGGTAAGATCAGGAATTTTCAGCAGACCTGGGTTCTGGCTGAGCATCAGGTTACCATGGATGAAGAAACCAGCATGATTTTAAGGGAAGCGGAAGAATTTCTTTGCTCTTCGCGGGAACTCTTTCATGATCTGAAAGAACTTCAGGAGAAATTTACCGGATCTGCTGCCGGAGACA
>JAFGEH010000233.1 GCA_016931665.1 Candidatus Cloacimonadota bacterium
ATCCAGATGAAACAGGTATTGCTCAGTATCAATCCTGTTAGATAAACCAGGAGTTTATTCTTTTTCACTTCTAAAGAGGATCGGACACCAGTTCTATTGAATCTGAACAGTGAAAGTAAATTTCTAAAGCTACAAATGCCTTCCTGTTGCAGGCATCGAGCCAGATGTAATTGACTGCTTCCAATAATACCGAACAACAGGGCCGAAGAATTGATCACTTTTTCAAGCCTTTATTCTCTGACCAACGACTCGATGAATGGACCCAGCCATAGGAAGTTTCACAAATCTAGGCAGTACTTCATGTTCCTTTTTCCAAGTAAGGAAAAGCCATTTATGTTCCAGAAAATTAAACGCAGCAGTTATATCCCAGATTGGCGGTAGTACGAGAACCACTTTCTGGCCAATTCTCTGCAGTTCCCGGAAAAACCTTATCGGATCATCCACATGTTCCAAGGTATGAGAGCAAAGTACGGTAGGAAAGGCTTTATCAGCAAATGGCAGGGAATATATATTGTCGATCTGCACAAATCTGGGTAATTCCTGATGCTGAACAATATCAACATTGATCCCTCCCCCATCCGTCCTGCCACAGCAGATGTTCAGATCCCATGTCTGTCGATAGAGAATCTTATCCTTCATAATCTCGTAACTGATAATGTTGGTAATCTTGGTAAGAAGAATAAACAGAATGGAAATTATAATGATTGCAGTCAATTCACAAACTCATGAAAGAAGTTATTCCAGCTTGATTTTCCCATAACATTTTCCCGGCTGGCCTGGCGCATTTTCAGTATTTTTTCAGGCGATTCATCCATTGTCAGCAGATACTCCCTGATGGAACTGCGCCATACTTCGGGATCCATGTCTGATATCACCCTTCCGGTCAGATTATTCTCGATAATCTCTTTCGGTCCGCCGGCTGAACTCACAAAGGCAGGCAGGCAGCAGGCCTGGGCTTCCAGCACAGACATGCCGTAAGTATCAGCAGTACTCGGGAAAAGAAAAAGGTCGGCACCGGAATAGAAATCGGGAAGGGAATTACGATCCACCTTGCCGGTGAAGATGATGTTATCGTGCTGGAAGCGCTTCTGAAACTCACTACGATGAGGGCCTTCCCCCACCAGTAAAAGGTAGAGATCGGGAAATTCCCTTTGCAGTTTCAGAAAAGCTTCCATTATCACATCCAGATTTTTATCTTTGGAGATCCTGCCGGTATAAAGCAGGTATTTCCCTTCCCTGATTTCGAACTCATTCTGCAGAAAAGCACGCCCGTTCCGCCGGGGAAAGAACACATCATATTCTATGCCACGGGGAAATATTTTCATTTTAGAACGATCGATGCCTCTTTCTTCCAGAATATCCATATAACTGCGGGAAGGTACATACAGTTCATCCATCTGCTGGTAGAACCACTGAGTATAGCCATCTACCAGGGATACCAGTGATTCGTCATCTTTTATGCCGTTTGTCTGCAGGCGAAAATCTGTGTGATATATACCGGTGCAGGGCAAATTGAAGAGTTTGGCAGTTAGCAGAGCCAACAGCCCGATGGGACCGGGAGTGGAGATCAATATCTTATCCGGGTTGGCCCGGTATATTTTTTCCATGGCTGTAAGCGGGGAGGGAATCCTGATCTTCTGATGCTCATAGTAGGGTAGTTCAAATCCATGCATCAGAGGCAGATTAATAAAGTTCTCATCATCGGACTTCTGACTGTGAATGCCCACAATTTTCAGGCGGTAATTGGCCTTCCTGGATAATTCATGCACTTTGGTTAGAGTGGCAGAAACGCCATTCAGATCTTCCAGAGTATCCGAAAACCAGAGAATGTTTTTCTCTTTTTTCTCCTGAAAACAATCAAACCGTTTCTGTAAATCCATCAGCAGGTTGCGGTTGGCATGAAGGTGGCTGATAGTGGAATAGAAAGGAAGAGTCAAAAAGACACCCGGCAGCGAAGAGGAAAAATTGCGGATCAACTTCAGAAGGTTGCCCTGACTCAGATTTTCGGCAAAAGATTCCAGGAGAACCTTGAAAAAGCTGTCTACAATATCAGAGATCTTGGCATAGGCTATCTGAAATCTTTCCTCCAGAGAAATGTTGTTTTTCTGTTTCTGCAGAGTCTGGATCAGTTCGTTGTAATTCTTTTTCAGTTCGTCATCCATACCGTTGGAAATCCGATTCAGATTTTTTAATTTCATCCGGGTGATCAGGCTCAATGATTCTTCATTATACAGAAAATCAGAGATCTTCCCGAAGAAAGTAGTATTGAAACTTTTACTTTTAGTCTTGGCGAAATCCAGAGCAATTTTATACAGGGTAAAAGCCAGGCCCTGAAAATCATTATGCCTGCCTCCAGCTGCAGTTTTTCTATTTCTGATCGCATCCAGAAATTCTTCGCTCGTTGCAGCCTGAGCTGTAGTATAGGTTTTACCCAGGAAGATCCCGGCATGGTCGTCAGACCCACCGGTGTACCCTTTCACCCAGGGATCACTACTGGCAGGTTTTATCCTATATTTCTGCTCCAATTCCCTGAGATGATCCGGATTAAGGCTGCTTAATACCCTGTAAAATATATCATTATGCAGCTCGTTGCGGCCTCCGTTCCTGACTTCGAACACATCAAACATCAGGATCAGTTTCTCCAAATGTTCGAGAGTCAGTTTCCCGTTGACGGAATAGGTGGCATGGGCTATGGAATGGGTTAATCTCTCCTGCAGCAGATAATCCCGTAAATCATAGATATTTGTTCTGATCGTCTGTATTATATCAAATTGCATCTCATTCAGTCCATAAATCAGAATATGAATCTTGCAATTATCTTCCGGGAAATAGGTGGTAGCTTCCAGACCGACAATTACGTGCTCCGGATATCTGGCTTTCAGGATCAGGGCTCCGTCTATTCTGTTATGATCGGTAATGGTAACAAAATTCATCTTCTGTTTTTTCAATTCTTTGTATATAAAGATAGGATCCGTGTACGATTCCGCTGCTCCCAGACGCTGCAGGAACCATTCGGAAGGGTGTTCCGAGTATGCTGAATGACAGTGTAAATCTGCTTTTATCATGTTCATCTCCCTGATCAAATTGCTCCACTGTATTCTTACGAAGATTTTATTAAGACTTGATAAGCTTTCGGTTAAGAATATGTTAAAGAAATTTCTTGCTCCGGTTTTCTATCCCGATGTCCTCGGATGCATATTCTCATAAGCTCTATCTGCACGATATATAATGAAATACAAACACTTAACACAATCTTAACATAACCTTTATATGCAGTTAACTTTCAGAAAGTACAATCAAGGCGAATCTTTATCAAGGAGGAAAAAGTGAGAAAAATTCTCATCGTTGCATTATTGTTCGTATTTGCTACCGGCCTGTTGCTGGCAGAGACCAAGTTTAAAATGGAACTCTGGAATCGCTGGACCTACAAGCTGATCGATGGCAATGTCAAAACTAATGAAATGTCACTGGCCCGTGGTTATTTCCGGCTGGAACCCAAATTCAGTGAAAACATCAGTGGTCGTTTCAATCTGGATTATTTTTCCCAGGAAGAAGCGATTGATGGCGCTGGACTCAAGCTTAAATACGCCTACCTGGATTTCAAGAATTTCATCCCGGTCAAGGATGCCACTCTTACTGTGGGTTTAATGAAAACCTATTTCGGCACCATCTACGAATGGGAATATCCCCTGATCGAGAAGGACCCCTCCGATCTCTACAAATTCGTCAGCTCCACAGATTACGGGCTGGGCGTATCCGGCTATTTCCCCAAAGGTTATGGTACTTATGCCCTGGCTGTTTATAATGGAGAAGGCTACAAGAAGACTGGTGGCGCCATTAACAAAGACCTGAACTATCTGGCCAATCTCAGAGTGACACCGATCGTCGGAGTTACCCTGGGCGGTTCTTACATGTTCCAGAGCAAGAATGATTCTGAGATTGAAGAAGACGGAGAAATGATCGACAATCCCGCCCGGGAAGAGTACAATCTGATCGCCGGCGTAGGTAAATTCGCCTACGGTCCCGTAAGTGTACTGGCACAATACCTAAACAAAGTCAAGTCCAAACCCAATGTTGATGACTACGAAGATGTCACCAGCACCGTTATTTCCGTAATGCCTCTGTTCAAAGTTAATAACAAAATCGATATTCTGGGAAGATACGACATGTATGATCCTAATACCGATCAGGATGACGACGGTTATAACATCATCATCGCCGGAGTTAACTATCACATTATGAAAGACTCCAAGAATGCTCCCAAACTCTTCGTTCAGCTTAATTATGAAATGAAGCAATACGAAGCCAGTGACCATGACGATGAAACCCAGATCCTGGCGCAACTGCGCTGGATATTCTCGGAAACCTTCAAGTAAAAAACAGGAGAAAAAAATGAATTTTAAGAAACTTTTGACTTTATCCGTCCTGATTTCTCTGATCAGCCTGCCTTTGCTGGCTCAGAGCGGCAAGATCACCATCGCCGGTTCAACTACCGTTCTGCCCATCGCTCAAGCCACAGCTGAAATCTTCATGGATTCTCATCCCGAGATTAATATTTCCGTCCGGGGTGGCGGTTCCAGTGTAGGTATCGCTTCCATCATAGCCGGAACAGCCGATATCGGTGATGCCTCCCGTCATATTTCGACCAAGGAGATAGCCCAGGCCCGGGAAAATGGCATCAACCCTTACGAGAATATTGTAGCCAACGACGGTATCGCCATTATCCTGAATAAAAACAATCCGATTAACGACCTTTCGTTAAGCCAGTTACAATCCATCTATACCGGTAAAATCCAGAACTGGAAAGAACTCGGTGGACCCAGCCTGCCCATTGTGCTGATCTCACGGGACGTTTCTTCAGGAACTTTCGAAGTGTTCAACAGCATCGTCCTCAGTGGTGCCAAAGCAGCTGAAAGTGCCTTGATGCTGGCTTCCAACAATGCAGTTGCCACCACGGTAAAAGATACTCCCGGAGCCATCGGTTATGCCGGACTGGGATATGTTACCGACGCCATCAAAGCGATTAAAGTCAATGGCGTTATGCCTGCCAAGCAGACTATCCAGTCCAAGGAATATCCCATATCCCGGACACTGCACATGTATACGAACGGTGCTCCCAAAGGTATCGTTAAAACCTATATAGACTTCATTCTCTCCCCCGAAGGCCAGGCTCTGGTTGAAGAGCAGGGTTTCATAAGCGTTGACTGATCCTGGGTTAAACGAATGGCATTGAGGGCATAGCCCTCAATGCCCTTTTTTAGAAAAGGAAGTTTATGAAAATCTTCAGATCGGTCTCAGTTCTGATTCTTTTATTATTTTCAGCTACCTGCACCAGAGTGGAAAATAAACTGAAAATTGCCGGCTCCACAACTGTTCTGCCCATCGTACAGGCAGCAGCGGAAGTGTATATGGAACAGCACCCGCAGGTATCGATCTCAGTACGGGGCGGCGGTTCCAGCATCGGTATTAAATCCATCATCGGCAGGATTGTAGATTTGGGTAGCGCTTCCCGGCAGATCAATGAAAGGGAAATGAAACTGATAGCTGCCCAAGAAAAAAATCTGCAAGCCTTCCCCATAGCCCGCGATGCACTGACCATCATCGTTCATCCGGATAATCCTGTTCTGAACCTGACTACCGGGCAGCTGCGACTGATCTATACCGGCGAACTTCACAACTGGCAACAGCTGGGCGGTCCGAACCTGACCATAATTCCAATCTCCCGGGATGTATCCTCCGGGTCTTTTGAAGTATTTAATCATTTTATACTGGATTCGCTTTCCGTTGCTTCCGGGGCTATGGTCCTGGCTTCCAACAATGCTGTAGCCACCACCGTAAGTTATACTCCCGGCGCCATTGGCTATGTGGGATACGGTTATGCCCATGAACAGGTAAAAATCATTACGCTGGACGGGATCAGGCCGCAAGCTGAATCTATAATTTCGGGTGATTATCCGCTTTCACGCCAGCTGTATATCTACACACCAGACAAGCCGGAACAGCTGGCCAGTGACTTTATCGCTTTTCTTCTCTCGGAGGAGGGACAGAATATTGTAACTCAGCAGGGTTTCATAAAATTGCATCAGACAGAGCCGGCTAATGAATAAGTTCAAAGAAACCTCCTTTAAATCTGTAACCTATCTTGCTTCACTCTTTACTATTGTTTTCCTTTTTGCCATTATTCTGAGTATTTTCTACGAAGGCATCCCCATTTTTAAACATGTTTCCCTGATTAAATTCTTAACCAGCCCGTCCTGGCATCCTACCCATTTCCCGCCGGATTTCGGCATCCTCTCGCTGATCGCAGGTTCTTTCCTGGTGACCCTGGGCGCCCTGATCATATCAATACCCCTGGGACTGGGCTCGGCTATCTATATTTCTGAACTGGCAGGACCAACCTCCAAGGAAATCCTGAAGCCAGTGATAGAGCTTCTGGCCAGTATCCCCAGTGTGGTTTACGGTTTATTCGGCATGGCTTTCCTTTCACCTTTATTAATAAAAATCTTTCATGTCCCCACCGGACTGAATATTTTCTCAGCTTCCATTATCCTGGGTATTATGGTTGTTCCAATTATATCAAGCATGTCTGAAGACGCTCTTTCCACTGTGCCCAAGAGTTTGCGGGAAGCCTCACTGGCTCTGGGTGCCAACAAGTGGGAAACTATTATCAGAGTCGTAGTGCCTGCCGCTAAATCCGGCATCTTCAGCAGTATTATTCTGGGGTTCGGACGAGCCATCGGCGAGACCATGGTGGTCCTGATGGTTGCCGGGGGAGCGGCTCAGATCCCGAAAGGATTATTTCAACCGGTCCGGCCCATGCCGGCCGCCATAGCAGCGGAAATGGGAGAAACCGTGATTGGCAGCCCGCACTTCCATGCTCTGTATGGTATCTCTATCATTTTGTTTACAGTCACTTTCATCTCCATCCTGATCACAGAATTTATAGTTCATCGGAGAAAGAAATGATCAGCCGTAGAAAAATCAGTTCCTTCCTGGGGGTAAATCTGCTCCGATTATTCATAGTGATCACCGCCATCTTTCTGCTCGTTTTTCTTTATGTGATCTTTTCGCGAGGCGGTAAACTGCTCAGCTGGTCTTTCCTCACAGAATCACCCCGGCGTTTCATGACCGAAGGTGGTATCTTTCCGGCAATTGTCGGGACTTTCTGGCTCACGGTTCTCTCCATCAGCTTTGCTCTGCCCCTGGGAGTTTTAACGGCTATCTTTCTGACCAGCTATGCCCGGCCTCCCTGGCTGGTGAGAATTGTGCGGGTGGCCATCAATACGCTGGCTGGGGTTCCGTCCATCATCTACGGTCTTTTCGGCCTGACAGTATTTGTGAGGATGCTGCATTTTGATGTATCAATCCTCTCTGGCTCACTTACCCTGGGAATCCTGGCTCTGCCGGTTATCATCAATGCCAGCGAAGAAGCATTACGCAGTGTCCCCAGGGACTTCCGGGAAGCCTCCCTGGCGCTGGGAGCCACGGAACGCCAGACTATCATCAAAATCCTCCTGCCCACTGCTTTGCCCAATATCCTCACCGGTACCATCATCAGTATCGGCAGGGTGGCGGGAGAAACAGCACCCATTCTCTTCACCGCTGCCACTTTCTATACCCGGGTCCTGCCATCTTCTGTAATGGATGAAGTGATGGCTCTGCCCTATCATATTTATGCCCTGCTCACCGAGGGTAGCCATGGAGCAAAACAATTGCCTATAGCTTATGGAACGGCCGTGGTACTCATGGCTCTTGTCCTGCTGGTGAGTACTCTGGCAATTATCATCAGATTTCGGATAAGGAAGAAAAGAAAATGGTAAATAATGCTCATATCATTACCGAAAACCTGAATCTCTGGTTTGGTGACAATCATGTCCTGAAAGATGTGAATATACCCGTTTACGACAAAAAGATCACCGCTATGATCGGGCCTTCCGGCTGCGGAAAGTCCACCCTGCTGCGCTGCTTCAACCGGATGAACGACCTGATCCCCGAAACCCGCATCACAGGCAAAGTCATGCTGTACGATGAGAACATCTATG
>JAFGEH010000050.1 GCA_016931665.1 Candidatus Cloacimonadota bacterium
GAAAACAAGCCCCAGAAAATAATCTCGGGAGATTGAAACAGGTTGACGCTCAGTTCTCTCTGCAGAAAACCCCTTAAAGCAGGGATGGTGATCTCCGCCACAGCCAGGGCCAGCAGCATGGCCAGTAAAGTCTGCAATACTGTTTCAAACAGGAATTGGGTTATTATCTACTTCCTGGCTGCCCCCACAATTTTCCTCATACCGATTTCCCTGGCGCGCTTACTGGAACGGGCACTGGTAAGATTGATAAAGTTGATTGCTGCCACCAGTAAAACCAATAATCCAATTACTATCAGCCCATATACAACTTCCCTGCTGGTTTTCTGCTGGTTAATTGCATCATACCTTATTCCCTGGGAATCCATGTGCATTTTCAATAAAGGCTGTAACCGGGGAGTAAAGACTTCGGACATACCGTATCTCCGGGCCAGTTCAACCACTTTTTGTTCTACTACTTCAGGATCTGCACCCTCTCTGAGACGAATATAACCCGTTAAGGCAAGGTTTTCCCAAGAATCCCACCAGATCGGATTGCGCTCAACATTCAGCGGGAATATTGCTCCGAATTGTAAATGGGAATTCACTGGCGGACCATTTATAATCCCAGCTACAAATGCATCATTGATAAAATTGGTATTGAGCGGTCTTCCTACCGGATCTTCATCTCCAAATAACAGTTCGGCTGCTTCTTCAGTGAGATACACTCCCTGCAGATTGACTAACGGGGTTTCACTGTTTCCAGAAATAATCTTAAAATCAAAAACATCAAAAAACCCGGGGCCGGTAAACAATGCCTGCCGGAAAATGGCCAGCGAATCACTGCCGTCAGGAATCTCACCCGGCTGCAGCCGGGAAAAACCAAAGGTCAGTCTGGTTGAACCGGCTATCTCGGGAATCTCTTCACCAAGTCTTAAAAGAAAAGGTCCGGAAGTGACTGCTGAAATCCAGTTTCTGGTGTTGTCAAAGGATACTACCCGGTATATTTGTTCACCATTGCTGTGATACCTGTCGAAACTGAGATCGAAAATCACATATAGAGCAATTATGAAACAAACGAACAAACCCAGGGCAAAACCCAGGATATTGATGATCGAAAAGAACCTGTAACGGTTCAGGTTGCGCAGTGATATTTTCAAATAATTTCTTAACATTTGTTTTCTCTTAACTCTTTATTCAGACTTTTTACTTCAGCTCGCCTCTGATCAGAGAGTATAATTCTACATCAAAGTATTCTCCCCGGTGAAAATAGGCTTTCCGCAGCCTGCCTTCCTTTTGAAAACCACATTTTTCCAGAACTCTTCTGCTTCCTGTATTAGCCGGGTTAATGCCGGCCTGTAATCTCTGAATGGGATAAATGCTGAAAAAATAATCAACAAACAAGTTTACAGCTTCTGTTGTATAACCCCTGCCTCGGCCCTCAGGCCGAAAGATTCTGTATCCGATCTCATAACCATCGACATAAGGAATCCCCTTGAAATAATTGATATTGCCCAGCATCCTGTCTTCTTTATCGGTGATCAGCATCTTGCCCCAGACTTCCGACCAGAAGCCATTCTCCTGGAATTGTTTCTGCATGCTGCTAAAAGAATTCAACCTTCTCGGCCAGTATTCTCCGATCTCACTTAATTTGCTGACGTAGGAGTAATACTCCTCCAGATCTGATTCCCGGAATAACCTCAGATTAACATTACTCCCTTCTATCATTGTTCCTCCCTATTGAACTATTCTGCCATCCAGCAGATCTATGATCCGTGATCCATATTCCGCCTTTTCTTCGGAATGAGTTACCTGCACAATGGTGGTTCCTTCTTCGTTGAGCTTTTTGAAAAGTTCCATTATTTCATTTCCCTGCGCTGAATTGAGATTACCAGTCGGTTCATCGGCCAGGATCAGGCTGGGTTTGGCAATAACCGCTCTGGCTATTCCCACCAGCTGCTGCTGGCCACCGGATAACTGGTTGGGAAAGAGATCCTTCTTGCCGACAATGTTGAATCTGTCCAGAATATCACAAACCAGGGATTTACGCTCCCCGGCCTTGATCTTCTGGTAAAGCAGCGGCATTTCAATGTTTTCATAGACCGTCAATTCGTCTATCAGGTGGTATTGCTGGAATACGAACCCGATTTCATGCTTATGGAGTTCGGTCAATTGTTTGTCGTTAAATTTATGTACTGGATTATCCTCGTAATAATACTCCCCTTCGTTCGGTTTTTCCAGCATCCCCAGAATGTAAAGCAGGGTAGACTTCCCTGCCCCGGATGGCCCCATCACCGTGATAAATTCACTTTCACCGATCTCCAGATCAATATCCCTCAAAACATAGGTCTTAATAAAATTGTTGGCATAGTATTTGAAAACTCCCTCTAACCTGATCATATTATCACTCCCTGATCTTTTTGAATGTATGAAGATATTATTATCACTATCCCTGTTTTCTCTCCCAGAATTAACACAAGCATAAGAAGGCATTTTTTATACCATAATGCTATGTTATTGAAGCATATATTGATACAATTTCTGAATGTTGAAGACTCTATTGTTTTTGTTCGTATCCGTACGATAATTGTTCGCTGATGAACAAGGTTTATTTAAGCTGAATGGAAGAAAATTGCCCCGAAATTATCTTTTTTCTTGCAAAAAAATGCTGTTATCTCAAGAATATCTTCGTGGATGTTTGAGTTATTCTTTTAATTCAACCTCTCGAGAAGCTTGTTTCCCCCCAGGAACAAGCTTCTTTTTTTGAAATTAGTTAGCGAGTAAACTTATCTGGCGGTAATCCTTTTTTGTCAGAATGATATTGAATGTTAATCTTTTCCTTAAATTCCTTCCTGATCAGTTCTGCCTGATGACTTGCTGCGCATAAAGCAGCGCAATAATCTTCTGACTGCAATCCTCCAGATGGATCCTGGTCATCCTGTCCATAATGTCTCTATCAAGAATCATTATCATATTATTGAGTTTTTCAAGGCTGTATCTGGCCAGAGCTTTCGCATCATTAGGCAAGGCGGAATTTGTGTTCAGAATCATGTTTTCCATGTGATAGAGATACATTCTCTGCAACTCCCGGCGGAAGCTGTTAATACTATCGTTATAAAACAACTCTGACCACACGGCATCCTGAACAGTTCCATACATTTCCAGCATGGTGAATTTTTCCTCGTTTTCACTGAACCTTAATTCATTATCCAGTAATCGGCCGAGAACAAGCGGATCATACAGGTGATCTAAAACAATGGCCTGAATACCGGATACTGCCTGATGTACAGGATAGTC
>JAFGEH010000005.1 GCA_016931665.1 Candidatus Cloacimonadota bacterium
ATCCTGTTTGCCCTGAATATCCGATTGATTTTCAAAATCCACAGGCTAAGAAAAGATAGAATAAGTTAAAATTCGAACAACTTCTCCCGATCTGAATATTTCAACAGATATTCTTTCCTGAGCATATCGTGATCTGTATCTTTCAATTCATAGTCTCTGGTGACAATATCAAAAGCCATGGTTCTGGCCAGTTTCAGCAAATCCTGATCACGCAGCAGGTCAGCATGCCGGAAAGCAGGCATGCCGGATTGTTCAGTCCCGAAAAACTCGCCCGGCCCTCTTAATTCCAGATCCTTTTCGGCAATTTTGAAGCCGTCGTTGGTAGAAACCATGGTAGTCAATCTTTCTCTGGCTTCACTGCTGATGGGCGGGTAAGCTACCAGATAACAGGCAGAGTGGTCCGATCCTCTGCCTACACGGCCCCTTAACTGATGTAGCTGACTCAAACCGAAACGTTCAGCATGTTCAATTATCATTACGGTTGCGTTGGGCACGTCTATTCCAACTTCAATCACGGTTGTGGAAACAAGTATGCGGATTTTATTTTCCTGAAATTCTTTCATGATCTGATCTTTTTCAGCATTTTTCAGCCGCCCGTGCAATAGCGATACCCGATACTGGGGAAAGATCCTCTGCTCAATCTTCTGAAATACAGATACGGCATTCTGCAGGTCAACTTTGTCTGATTCGTCGATGAGCGGACAAACAATATAGACCTGCCTGCCCAGTTTTATCTGCTGAGCTGCTTCCTGATAGATAAGGTTTATTTTTTCCGAACCCCACCAGATGGTTTTAACCGGGTGACGGCCGGGAGGTATTTCATCCAGTACACTGATATCAAGGTCACCATAGAGGGTAAGAGCCAGGGAACGCGGAATGGGTGTAGCAGATAGGTACATAAGGTCCGGATGACTGTTGGTGCGAGCCAGGAAGGCTCTCTGTTCCACACCGAAACGATGCTGTTCATCAATTGCTACGAATCCGACATCGTGATAGGCAACATCCGGCTGGATAAGGGCGTGAGTTCCAATAATAATATTGATTTCACCTGATCTGATCTGTTCTTTGCTTCTCTTTTTCCCGGAATAATTCCCCCCCTTGAGCAATACTATCTTAATCTCAGGTTGATTAATCAGCAGCCGGCTGAAACTGAGGTAGTGCTGTTCCGCCAGGATCTCGGTGGGAGCCATTAACACTGCCTGCCGGTTATTCTCCACTGCCAGCAGCATGGCAAACAAAGTTACTATCGTTTTACCTGATCCGACATCACCCTGCAGCAGACGGTTCATCTGCCGGGAAGATGTCATATCCTCCACAATTTCCCGGATAACGCGTTTCTGAGCATCCGTGAGTAGAAAAGGAAGTGAATTCTTCAACCTGGTAGTAAAGGTTTTGAACAATTTACAGCTATAACCTTTTTCTGTTCCGACATGATGATGATGACACCGGGCCAGCATCAGTTGATTAAAGAACAGTTCTTCGAAAGAAAAACGCTTTCTGGCTCTGGTAATTTCTGCGAGATCCGATCCAAAATGTATTTTCTGTAAACAGACTACCCTGTCTTCGAATTCCATTTGTTTTCTGATACCAGCCGGCAGGTTTTCAGCGATATATTCATGATATAATTCAAAGGCTTTGTAGATAAGGTTGCGCATCAGGTTCATGGAGATTTTATCGGTTAACGAATATAGGGGAAGTATGGTTCGATTATGCCAGAAATTATCACTTTCCTGTTGTTCTTCCTCCAGCACTTCCGTTTCCGGATGAATCATCTGCAGGCTTCCGGAAAATTCTGTAACAACACCGCTTGCCCAGATATTCAGGCCTGGTTCGAACTGCTTCTGAAACCAATCACCGAAACGGAACCAGGTACAGAACAGATATTCATCTCCATCAGAAATCACCACATTCAGCTGTGCTTTGCCCTTGCCCAGATTTCGTTTCTCCACGGATACAATTTCCCCAACGATTGCTGCAGACTGGCCCAGCTGTAAATCACGGATCCGGATAGCTGTCCGGCGGTTGATATAATCCCGAGGAAAATGCTCCAGCAGGTCCCCGATACTGAAGATATTCAGCTTATTCAGAAGCCTGGCCCGGTATTCTCCAACACCTTTGAGATATTTGATCTCATATTCCAGAGGATTCATAATTCTTCCTTGAAATTATTCCTGCCGTAAGCAGACCCGATGCGTCAAGAAAAATGAACAAACTCAGTATACAGAAAGTTAAAATGCTTTGACAGAATCGACAGGACAGTTTTATACACTTTCTTCCAGAGAGGTTAATGTGAAAAAGACAAAGATCTATACTGTTTTGTTTAATTTACTGTTATTCCCCCTCATTATATATGCCGAAACAGGTTATAAGATACCTTCTGAGAACATTACCCGCGTTTTTAATACTGCCCGTCTTCCCTATCTCTCTTTCACTCCGGAAACCGATCTGGTCTGGGAGATGAATTATGAGCCCTATGCGGAACTGGAGGATCTGGCCGATGAAAGACTACAGCTGGCAGGTGTTGATTTCTCCCGGAAACTGAATGCCCCCCGGGACCGCCGGCCTGTTACTTCCCTTAACATAAGATCGTTAAATGATGGTAGATCAATCCAAGTTGATTTTGGGAGTGAGATCAGAATCCGTGATTACAAGATATCTCCGGACAAGCAGTGGCTCGCCCTCAGTTATGAAACAGAAAGAGGGATAGAACTTGTTCTGGTGGAAACTTCAACCGGCAATATTCAATACATCGATAACCTGATCATCAATGATATTCTGGAAGACACCGGATTCTGGTGGGAAGGTAACAGTCAGCAGCTTCTCTGTAAAACCGTACCGGAAGACAGATCATCTCCACCCCTGCCGCCTGCTGCTCCTTCCTCGCCAATTCTGGAAGAAACCGAGGGCAAATTTAACACCAGCCGTACATACCAGAACGTACTAAAGAATGGATATGACGAGGTTTTGTTTGATCATTACTTCACTTCCCAGCTGGTAATTTTGAATATCAGGACTGGCAAACCGGAAAGGCTGGGTGAGCCCTGTATCATCATTGAAGTTGCAATGTCCCCGAATGGCAGCCATCTGCTGATCGATAGAGTTACTCGTCCCTATTCTTATGAGCTACCCTATTACAGATTCCCGAGGACATTCGAAATCTGGAATCGTGAAGGCAAAATAATCAGGATTGTCCATCAACGACCGCTGCAGGATCAGGTGCCTATTGGCGGCACATATACAGGGCCGCGAAATCTGCAATGGCTGCCACAACAACCTGCGACAATCATTTGGACTGAAGCGCTGGACAACGGAGACCCCAGAACCCAGGTTGACCATCGAGATAAACTGATGGCCTTATCGTCTCCTTTCCAGTCTGAGCCCCGGGAACTGATCCGAACGGAATATCGATTAGCGGAAGTTCTCTGGTCGGAGACCGAAAATGATTTTATAATTAGAGAATACGACAGAGAAAGACTCTGGGAGAGAACCTGGTATATTCGGTCAGAGATCGGTAACTGGCAGCTTTTATCTGATCAAAGCATCAATGATATCTATAATCGGCAGGGGAATCTTGTTATGACCTTGAATAAAAGCGGGAACAGAGTTTTCCTGCATAGAGATAACTATATTTATTACAACAATATTTCGGGAGCAACACCGGAAGGCAGTTATCCCTATCTTGCCAGATATAATCTGTTAACAGAGGAAAAAGAGATACTATTCCGTTGTCAGCCGGAGCATTATGAAAGGTTCTATGGTTTCTTGAGCAGTGATATGCAGACCATAGCCATCGGCAGTGAAACACCACAGACTCCACGTAATTACTATAAATTAGACCTGACCAGCGGTACCCGGTCAGCCCTGACCGATTATCAGAATCCCTATACTGAAATATCAGGCCTTGAGAAGGAATTAATTAAATATCAGAGAGATGATGGGGTCATGCTTTCTGCCACTCTTTATCTTCCTCCCGGGTTTCAATCCGGAGACACTGTACCACTGGTGATATATGCTTATCCGGAAGAATATACTGATTCGACTACTGCGGGGCAGGTGGATTCTTCACCTTTCCGTTTCACCGGATTTTACGGATCTTCCCCTATTTATCTCGCGCTGGCAGGATATGCTGTGCTGATGAATGCTGCCATACCGATCATCGGAGATCCGGAAATTGTAAATGAAACCTTCATAAGTCAGACTGTCAGCAGCGTTCAGGCCGCTATTGATGAACTGGCTGCCAGAGAACTCATAGACCCGGACAGGGTTGGCATTGTAGGCCATAGCTATGGGGCTTTTATGGTGGCAAATATCCTGGCTCACAGTGATTTATGTGCTGCCGGGATTGCTTTAAGCGGTGCCTACAACAGGTCACTGACACCTTTCGGTTTTCAGAGTGAAAGGCGGACACTCTGGCAGGCAAAAGATTTTTATATTAAAGTTTCGCCCTTTTTTCATGCCGATCAAATCAAGGAGCCTCTACTGCTGATACATGGCGAAAATGATCCCAATTCTGGCACTTTCCCCTTGCAGTCCCGACGATTCTACCAAGCTCTGCAAGGCACAGGCGGCACAGCCCGGCTTTGCCTTTTACCCCTGGAGGGACATAACTATTCAGCCAGGGAATCACATCTCCATGTTCTGGCTGAAATGATAGATTGGTTTGACAGGTTCCTGATTTATAATCAGGATGATAATTAAACCCGGAGGAATAAAATGAAAAAAATAGGATTGTGTCTGGGTGGAGGTGGTGCCAGGGGCATCTGCCATATTGAATTTCTGAAAGTTCTGGACGAATTTGATCTGAAACCTGTTATGATAAGTGGTTCCAGCATAGGAGCCATTATCGGATCCTTCTATGCCAGCGGGCTTACCGGTAGGGATATTGAAGCAATTCTGGATGACCTTTCAATTAGAGATATTCCCAAAATGCTGGATTTTTCCTTCCTCAATTTCAATAGCCTGGTCAAAGGCAAAGGAGTAGAGAAATTTCTGAAAAAACAACTTCCTGTAACTCGTTTTTCCGAACTGAAAATTCCAATAAAAATAGTGGCTACAGATTACTGGAAGGAAGAACTGGTTGTTTTTGACCAGGGTGACCTGATCAAAGCCATCAGGGCCAGCATCTCAATCCCGGCTATTTTTGAACCAGTTGTGATCGATGGCCGGGTTCTGATCGATGGCGGAGTCACGAATAATCTACCATATGATCTACTGTTGCCGGAATGCAATTTCTTGATAGCAATTGATGCTTCCGGTTTTACTTCCGAGCCGGACAAGCCCAAAATACCGAACTGGTTTGACAGTGTGATGAATACATTCACTATTCTGCAGAATTCCATTCTGTCCTACCAGATGAAAAACAGACGACCTGATATTTATATCAAACCCCAAATCAAAGATATCGGACTGCTGGAATTCGATAAAGTCTCGACTATAATTGAACTTGTACAAGATGATGTTATAAAATTCAGGCAGGAATTGCAGGAAAAACTAAAGCTGAAGACAAGCCAAAATCAATAATATAGAGAATATATTAATTCCCCTAATGAATTATAATTTTCCGAGCTAATTCCCGGGGAATGATATAACGTGAATTCCCGATAGCTACTACAATATTCTGATCTGAGGAGTCATTCTTCTGAACCGTTACAATACCGCCCGGATAGATGCCCATTTCCATGGTTTTTCTATCAGGATTGCAGACAATAACAAACTTCTGCCCTAGAGGTGCTTCTGCCAGGCTGATATTTCCCAGTTCCCTGCGGCAAATTCCCTGGACCCGATCACAATGCTTATGGCGACGCCCCCGTCCTGAACCCCAAAAACGACCGAACATTATCTCTCCTGCCAATAAATATAACTCACCATTACCTAATTGCAAACCATTCTCATTTGAACTTCTGTCAAGAGAATATGTTCACCCCTTAACAAATAAAGTGATGCTGTCAACTGAGGCCTACAATGTTTCAGGAATTTCAATTGCGAACTGGCACTCAGTATCGCCCCGGAGAAGAGATTTCAATACCCTGACTTTTACCGGATAATCAAAGACACCTTCCCATTGCTGACGTTCCCAGCCGGCACTGCAATAACAGAAAGTTGGCGACAATCCCTGGTCCAGATGATCTTTGATTAAAGGGCAAAAACAATAGGCCCTGTTTCTTTCTTCCTGGGTTTTAGCCTCTTTATAGGCCTGAGGGTTACTGGGATTCTTGGTGTTGATAATTGTTCTGCCCTGCCTTTCCGGGGCTTTTATCCACCCGGGATCTTCAGCCATGAAAGCAATAACCCGGTCAACTGCTACCAGCTGATCCGCCTTGCCGGCTAATGCATCAAGATACACTTCCCTCAGCTTGGCTATCTGACGAACAGGAAAAACATGAGCACACCGGGATAGAATCTTGTATTGTTCTGCTTCCGAACAAAATTCGTCAAGCCTGGTTACTGCCTGTTTTAACCAGGAAAATTTTTCCTTATCCCCGGCTTCGGCTCCCGGATAATTATTAATATTCACTTCATTAAAATTAGCATCCCCAGCTGTGACCAGGTTTAGATTTTTCATGAAAAGTGCTCCCCAGTCGTGAATCACAAATTGGATCTCTTTCAAAACAGGTTCATGGCCTATAGCGGTATATTCTTCCCGGCAGAATTCATCCGATACCAGGCCACGAGAATAAGCAGCTTCAAAAAGACCGGAATAATTCACTCCCTGTTCCGAGAACCCATCCCGGGGGGAATGGGAAAACACGCTGTATTCCGGAAATATTCTGATAGCCACACCAGGTATCTCTATGTTATCCTGTACCGGTATGCCAATCTCCGCCAGATACCCCTGAGGATAGCTGCTGATAAAATTCATAATCAAAAAAGGATTCCCGTTGACAGCACTTTCCGGTACCTTCTCGAGCAATTCTCTGTATTTTATACTGATCTGGCTTCTCTGCTGCAGATTAAAATCCAGCCAGGCCGCCCTGACTTCGGGGATAGTCCTCATGCTGTATTCTTGATTATTACATTCCATAACTTACTCCGATTACATTCAGTTTCTTATAAATAATCATCAGCCCAACTAATTTACACGTTTGTTACGCAAGGAATGTAACAGAAAATAAATAACTGCCAGCAATAATGCACTGAAAGCTATCCAGAACAAGGAATTGAGAGGATGTTGGAAGAAAGTGGCTGTCTGATAGAAGAAAGTAGCAACAATCCAGGCAAGGATGGTGAGGTACGATACGGCGAAAACTGTCCATTTCCAGCCTGTTTCACGGTAAATTACAGCTATAGTCCCAACACAGGGAACATAGATAAGAACAAAAAGCAGATAAGCCAGGGCATTGTTTGCTCCACCGAATCTGTTCTTCATCTGTAGGGTGAAATCTTTATCAGGTCCATCTTCTTCATCAGTCTCAGCAATCAGTCCGAATCCGTCGGGAATAGCCAAGAAAGATGATTTTATTCCTTCCCAGAATCCAGCTTTCTCTCCAGATTGTTCATTTCTGGTATAAAGAGAATGCAGAGTGCTGACAATAGTTTCTTTGGCAAATATTCCGGTTATCAGTCCTACAGTGGCCGGCCAGTTATCTTCAGAAATTCCCATAGGTTTGAACAAAGGCGTAATAGCCTTACCGGAATAACTTAAAATGGAATTCTCAAAATTACTGTCTTGAAGTTTCATTTGCGGATTCAGGGATCCCAGAATATTCAGGATAATAATGAAGAATATTATAATTTTCCCGGCCCGCCACAGAAAACCCTGCAACCTCTGCCAGGTATGCATCATGATTCCGTTCAGAGTCGGCAGATGGTAAGGGGGTAGTTCCATTACAAAAGTGGAAGTTTCACCCTTGAGAATGGTTCTCTTAAATACAAATCCTGAAATTACTGCCAGCAATATTCCGGTAAGATAAAGCCCAAAGATGATTAGCCCTCCCTTCTCCCTGAAAAATATTGAGGTGAATAAAACATAAACAGGCAATCTAGCTCCACAGGACATAAAAGGATTGATCAATATGGTCAGGAGTCGGTCGCGCCGGTTCTCCAGAGTCCTGGTGGCCAGAATAGCCGGGACATTACACCCAAAGCCTACCAGCATGGGAATAAAAGCCTTGCCTGGCAACCCGATCAGCCTCATGAATCTATCCATGACAAAGGCCGCCCGACTCATATAACCTGAGTCTTCCAGTAAAGCCAGGGAGAAGAACATGAAAAATACCGGCGGGATGAAAGTGGATAAGGTTTGAATACCTCCACCGATGCCATTGGACAGCAGTAAAATCACCCATCCCGGAAAATGCCAGCTACGAAGCAGATCTCCGAACCCATCCACAAAAATAGTGCCCATAAAGCCATCAAAAAAATCTATGAAAGGAGAACCTGCTTTAATAGTAAGAGTAAATACCAGATACATAACGGCCAAAAATATCGGGACACTAAGAACTTTATTGAGGACTACCTTGTCAATAAGGTCTGAGACATTCCGCCTGTAATCGACTTCCTTGCGGACGACATCCTTGAACAGCCCGTGAATAAAACCATAACGCCCGTCTGCAATAACAATATCGGTATCCAGGTTGGTATGTTTTTTAATCCGGGCGGATTCTTCAGCAACAATCTGGCTGTATTTGTTCTGTGTTAATTCCCTGGCCAGATGATCGTTTTCCAGCAGCTTAATGGCCAGCCAGCGCTTATCTACGGAATGGGTATCTGCATCGGATTCAGTAATTTCTGATAACCTGGCAACAGCTTCCTCAACTACTGAGTCATATTGTACCCTGGTGGTGGAAATGTGATGTTCAGCTACATATTCGTTAATTTTATCCTTTAATTCAATCAAACCTTCCCGGCGGGTAGCGACTGTGGCAATAACCGGACAATCCAGATGACGTGCCAGATGATCCAGGTCTATCCGGATGCTGTTTTGAGCAGCAACATCCATCATATTCAGAGCCACAATCACCGGGATCCTCATTTCCAGAAGCTGCGTAGTCAGGTACAAAGTTCTTTCCAGGTTGGAGGCATCAACAATATTTATAACCAGATCGGGTTTTCCCAGCAGGATATACTCACGAGATACCTTTTCATCCAGGGAATAAGCCGAGAAAGAATATATCCCCGGCAGATCAATTATTTCAAACTCGTAATCCTGATGGCGATAAAAACCTTCGATCCTCTCAACCGTTACCCCGGGCCAGTTACCAACCCGCTGTCTGGAACCGGTTAAAGCATTGAATAACGTGGTTTTGCCACAGTTGGGATTGCCGGCCAGAGCCAGAGTAAAACGCTTCATCTTTTTATCTTTCTGTTAAGTGCTTTTCGACACTTATGGCAAAGTCCGGTGACATTCAATGTATAATCAATAAACTCAAAGCTGTGTTTCTGAGTTTCGTTCTTTAGAAATTCTTCCAGGTGCCTGCCGGAGATTTCAATTATTTTACCGCAATTCTCACATAACAGGTGAATATGATTCCGGTGGCCGAATACATGCTCATAATGGTCTTTGGATTGATAGCGTAGAGACTGTTTGATCAATCCGGCCTCAACTAAAAGAGGCATTGTCCGATAAATAGTAGCCAGGGAAACATCAGAGTGGTCCGCTTTGATCATATTATACAGGGTGTCAACATCAACATGATCGTGAGTTTTGAACACAGCATCAAGGATCAACCGCCGGGTTCTGGTCAATTTAAGTGAATTCTCAGATAGATATCGGACAAATCTTTTCTCATAATCTTTCATTCTCTACTTCCTGATTTTAATGGTGTTAAAAATGCTGGAGAGTAATGTGATGTCAACTACATTTTGAGAATGATTCTCAATATTTTCAGTCCGGGTCTACATGTGATCTATTTTTTCGCCGGTCAGTGTTTGGTATGATCCCATGGCTTGTGCTGTTAAACATGTATGAACAGGCAATATGCCAATGATATCTCCGATCCTGTATTTCTTAAGAAATTCAGGTTTTAACTGGATAACACCATGCTCCTGCGCTAAACGGACTACTGCTGATTCCGGGTAAGGTTCACTCCAGCCTGATTCTGTCAAATTAACCGGCTTGCCGTAAAAAAACACGTTATGTTCATTAATCAGGAAATCTTTGGACAGATGAATTGCTCCGCCATAGACAACCAGTTCACCTCGAGGCGGATAAACTGCCACCACCGGACAGGCCAGGGCTATGGCTATCTGATTATATCGGCAGATCCCCTTTTCGGCCTGCATAAGATCAAAAAAAACGAAATTTCCGGGCCTTATCTCAGTTATACCCGGAAATTCATCAGCCATTACACACCCGGGAGTATCACCAACAGATATTTCCAGATGAGTACTGAATCTGCGGAAATTACTGGCGAGGTTGTTCAATTCTTTTACTTCCCTGCGGTGAATAGCTACAACCTCGTCCACTGTTGAAGCTGAATATGTTTTGCCGGCATGAGAAAGGAATCCTCTGAATCGGAGCAGCCCGGGATCAGCCATCTTGATCATGGACTGGATTGTGATAAGATTCTCTGGGGACAGCCCGCTGCGTTGACTGTCAATATCTATCTCAATCCAGAAGTTTGCAGGATTATGCAATTTTTTATTGAGAAATTCCAGGTTGAGGGGGTCCACACATAATATTCCCAGATTGATACGGGCAGCCAGATCATTGATCAGATTTATTTCTCTGTGATTGACCGGAAAAGCTACGGTAATATCCTCCCAGCCGTCGTCCGCAAAATAAGCGGCCATTTGTAATGAAGAAACGGTAATTTTATTAATGCCTGTATCTCTGAACCAGCTGCCGATTATTCGAGACTGGTGAGTTTTGAAATGAGGACGAAGTTCTAACCCCATCCGCCGGGTTTTTGTGCACATTAATGCTATATTATCCTTGCACTTACGCTCATCAAGCAATAGCGTGGGACTAATTATAGCCATACTTACAGAATCCCTGAGCAGTTTAATTCCTGTTTAAGTACATCGTGCCATGATCGGCATCTGATCTTCCAGGTTTATGCTTCAATTAAAACTCTTTATTTATAAACCGTTTTAATTCTGATGCCTGAGGAGTGAGCGGAGAATTCCGGTGCATACATGCACTGGATATTTGTAATGCCGTTAGAGTAATTGCCGGCATGTGTAACCCGTAAAGCATATTCGAAGACATAAGTGCCTTTAGGCAGATAATCGAAGAAGAAATTGGTTGAAGCATCTCTGGTGCTTTCATAATAGCCGAGTCCTCCCTGCCATTTATAACTTGAGATCACATTCTCCGGTTCCAGGCAGGAAGCACGCATATCTTTCATATGAACAAATTCCATATCACGGTCAACCCTTAATTCGATTCTCACTTTGAGCCGGCTGCCGATCGCCAGATTTGTAGATTCTGTTACCGGTTCGATCAAAGCACCACGGTCAGTTGTCTTCTCCAGAAAAACCTGCTTACTGAGTTGCAGAGGTGTCTGATGAGGTGTTATCTTATCAAGGTCTTCGAAATATTGCCAGTACAAAGATCCCCAGGCTGCAACATTATTGGGATTATATACCTGGACATCTCCCATAGCCGGAACAATTTCGGAGTAATTCCAGCTTGTTTTAAAATATCCTGTCCCTGCTTCGATTTCTACATCTTCCAACTGACCGAGATCAACCTTTTTCCCGTTAATCGTGATCTCTGCCAGCTGGTTATTACTCAGCAGGTTAGTTCCCTGCAATAAGAGTGCATAACAGGCTTCAACAGTTGCCCTGGTTGTCCGCCAGTCCTGAGTCTGTTTCTGTTTTAACAGCCAGACCTTCATCTCTTCAACTGCCTGCAGATCCTGTGCTACTTCGGTAAATGCTTCAATCAGCAGGGCCTGGGTTTCTATTGGGGCTTCATACCAATAGTATCCGAGCCAGAAATCTTTCCAGTACATTCCCATTTCTTCTGAATGTCTGGCATATTCCCGTAGTGAATTGATGATATCCAGAGGTGTTTTTCTGTCGTCAAAGCGATTCAGGGCTAAAGCCAGCATACCCTGCATGTATTTGCTTTTATTGAGCCAGTACTTCTGAGCCTGTCCCTGGTAGTAATTGAAAGCTGTTTTATTCTTGCTTTTTATTGGGATATCATTGAAATAACTACGGGCATACAGGTAATGAATCTGAGTCTGGTAGATATGGTCACTGTCCAGGCTGGTTGAATTCTTCAACAGCCATTGATAATCATCGTTAATCCTTTCATCAAGATACAGAACAGCTTTCCGGATCATTTCCCAGACCATGGCATCCGAGCGGACACGCTGGATGCCCAGCTTATCGAGATGCCCGAACCCAGCCACGATATGCTGGGTAATATAGCGGCTTTCCGGCATTCCTTTGAACCAGGGCCAGCCACCGTTGCTCACCTGAGCATCACGCAGCTTGATCTGGGCAGATTGCAGTTCATTAGTCAGGCGGTTGAGATCGAAAAGAATGGCTATTCTTCTCTTTCTTTCGCTTTCATCGCCGGCATTCAGGACCCAGGGTGTTTCTTCCAGCATGATTGATTTCAGCTCCTGGTTCTTCTCCAGGTTGGAAAGAAGTGCTGAGCTGCCAGGCCTGCTTTTCCACTGATCGAAGACCCGTTTGATTGCAGGATCTGAAGCTGCAATATGAGAGGCTATGCTGTTGGCATAGAAACGAGTGAATATCTGTTCTGAACATTCATAGGGATATTCCATCATATACGGCAGAGCCTGTACTGCATACCAGGCCGGATTGGAAGTGAATTCCAGAGTCAGTTTATGATGTTTCAGGCTGGCCGATTCGCCGGAAGCAAGTAGTTTTTCAAACCGGAATTCTTTGCTCTGCTTCTCTCTGACCGGTAGCGGTAATGATTCGGTAACCAGCATCCGGTTGCTCAATACCGGGATCGCTTTCTCCTCCCCATCAGTAAGATTGCCTGCCCTGGCTGTGATGCGATACACTACTGCCCCGATGTTCTCCGGAACCTTAATCTGCCATTTAACCAGAGTACTCTGATCTGCAATTGTACTGAACAGGCATTCTGCCTCAGGGATGACCCATTCAGTCCGATCGTCTTGATCATCATCGCTGGAAATACCTGTCACTCCGAATTCTCTGGAAACGGGTTGCATGGTGATCGCATCATAAAATTCCAGAATAGCTGTACCCCGCAGATCCTGCTCGGAAAGATTGGTGATCTTAGCCGTGAACTCCATGGAATCCCCCTGCCGGAAAAACCTGGGGGCATTGGGAACGATCATCAATTCCTTCTGGGTTACCAGCAGGTTGGTGATATATCCGTGCCGGACATCAGGTGTATGGGCAATGCCCAGCATTTTCCAGCGGGTTAAAGCCTGGGGAATTGTGAAACTGATCAGAAAATCTCCATCCTCATTAGTCTTCAGCTCCGGATAGAAGAAAGCTGTTTCATCGAAATTAGTCCTGACCTCGATTCCAGGAAGGGTTTCCTCCATTACCTTATCTCCCTGAATGGCGGTTGTGCTCTCGGGCATTTCATTTTCCTGCGGCGGAGATTCCTTACCCTCGAAATCTCCCACAGAACCCAGTTCATCGGACATCTCAGCTTTGAAAAAGGCAGTTCCTCCCCGCCCCGGAAAAGCCCTGTACCAATTCATACCAAAAAGGTTGAGTGAATCATATTCCTTCCGGGCCGGGCTTACATAACGGTTCCAGTTGGCAAAGACCGGACTTGTGCTTGCTGATGTGAAATTACCCTGATAATACCAACCCAGTCGTGTTGAATAATAGGTGTCAGGATTAAAACTCCAGTTATGAGGACGGAAAGCATCCAGAGAGGCATCGTAGAGAGAAGCCACCAGTTCCGCCGCTACTTTCTCACCCTGACTTCCCCTGATTTTGATTCGCCATTCTTCCTTTTCCCCGGGTTGTAATTTGTCCCGGAATGTTTCAAATTCCATATATAACTGCCGATTACTCCAGGGAACAGAGACAGCCTGGCTGAAAGAATAAGCCCTGTTCTGCCTGACAAACGAAAAATGCACGGCAAAATTCCCGCGATGTTCTTCTTTAAGAGGTATCTCAATAATCTGCTGACTGCTGCTCAGATGCAACCATTCCTGTGCCACGATCCGTCCATCCAATTCTATTTCATATAAGACCCTGGTATCCCGGTATCCGCTACCAATCAGGAACCTGGCCGTTTCTCCCGGTTCACCTCCGGCCTGTAAGGGAGTGAATATATACGTCGCGGGATAAGGGATTTCAGCCGATTTTTCACTGAACAAAGTAAAAAATTTGATATCTTTAACCTCATTACCGGCGTTATCCTGAGCATTGATTTCCACCCGGTAACCACCCTGTTCCCATTCCGGTAAAGTGAGAAATTCCACTCCTTTTAATTCTTCAGTATCGAAACTTCCTCTCCAGATTTCCTTATCAATTTCCCAGAAGTTCATTCCAGGCTCATTCCGGTACCGGTCCCAGGGAAATAGCTGGTTATATTCCTGCTCAGAAAGAAGGTTAATATCGGGTTGAGGCCATCTTTTTTCCCGTAGGACACGATCCGGATTCTTTAATCTGTGTACGACAATTTTACCCTGTGAAGCCTCATAAACACCGTTCAGGTTAGTTGAGTTTATCATATAAAAATGATTCTCCTGATCCCGGTTGACCATTTCAGGAATATCCAGATCCAGCCTTAATCTGGTATAACCTATATTCACATGAGCCTGGCCACTTCTGGTTTCTCCGTTGATATCCGTGACATCGACCATGATCTGATAAGTGAATACAGGTTCGTCCCCGGAAGAAAAATTCCGGTCTGGCACTGCTTCAAACTCAATCTGGAACCTGCCTTCCTCATTCGTTCTGGACGTTCCATACGTAATCATTGTTTCTGTTGATGGTCGATAGAAAGATCTCCAGAAATACCACCAGCGCGGTAGAGAAATTCTCCTGATCACTTTATAGGTTAAATCGGCATTATCTATATTATAGCCGGCATAGGCTTTCGCCTGGCCGGTCACGGAAATTTTCTCACCCACAGAATAACTGCCCTGTAAAGGATCCAGAGTAACTTCGAATTGCGGTCTTTTATATTCTTCCACAGAGAAGAAGTGAGAGCCAATCTGGTTGGTAAGGTGGAACATCCCCGTTAATACACCAGCCGGAATGGTAAACTGACCGTGAAAACTGCCGAATTCGCTGGTAACGAGGTCAATTTCACCCATCTTCTGATAATTGACGTCAAACAAAGTAACTGTTGTCCTAAATCCTGTTTTTACCCGATTTATCTTACCATCTGTTTCCAGGATTATCCCTTTGAAATATACGGTCTGGCCGGGACGATAGATCGAGCGGTCCGTGAAAAAAAATGTTCTGATCTCCTTGAGATCCTGTTTGCCATAAACGTAATTATAGAAGCGTTCACCTGTTCGCAGAACATCGTTTTCATAAGACATCTCCAGTTTCAGGCTTCCTTCGGGAGCAGCAGGTATTGGCAAGGGAATGGTTACCTTGCCCGTTTTGTCCGAGAAGTAACTCTGAGGAATTCTTCTCATGCTGTATTGCCTGCTGTCATAATCGTAATATTCTTCCCAGGGGGTAACCCGTACATCAGACATAGATTTACCTGAAGTGCGGTGCCTGAAATTCAGTTCGAGAGCGTCATCTGTCCTGCGCTGAATATAACTCAGATCGGAAATAGTCATAAAGGATGCCGCAATGGCATTGTCTTCCAGTGAAAAAACTGGGTCTGCACTCAGCAGAAGGAAATATTGCCCGGCAGCAAGAGGGGGCAGGGCTATTTCGAGTGAGTGTTCGTTAAAATCTTCCTCAACAGGAAATTGAATGACATCAGCAGCTATAATATTTTTCATAAGAAAATATTTTATATTCTGATCATATTCTATTGGCTTTTTTAGAATCTCATCATAACTGGTTTCAATTATTCTGAAATAAATTTCTGATATATTCCTGAATTTTATAAAAGCCTGCCAGTTAGTTCCCGTGGGATTGATCTTTTCTGTGGTTACCATTAGGGATTTTTCTTCCAACCGGGATAGCAGGTGTTCGCAGTTAGCCGCACCCCGGCTTTCCGGATACTGGTCTCTGGTTTTCTGGCAGAGATCGTAGGCCTGTTTGCGATAGAATTTGTACCTGTCATCTTCACCGGGTTGATATTTATTGCTCTGCTCATACAGGAAGCTGGCTAGTTCATAGTTTATTTCGGCAACTACTGCTGAATCACGGTTTATTTTCTGCAATTCCAGCAGGGCATTTTCATAAAGGTTATGTTTATCAGAATTAATACTCAGATTATAAACCAGTTTCAGCCTTTTCAGGTCGATATCGATCAAAGCATCTTTTTCCTGATCGTTTTCATGCCTTACCATTAAGGTCTGTAATATTGTTATCGCTTTGTATTTCAGAGATAAGGTGTCCTGTGTTACAATCTGCAGATGGGCAAATTCCTGCCACGGAGAGAAGTATTCATCCGAATCAAGTGTGAATTCAAATACTGGTCTAAGTAACGAAGCTTCATCGTTTAAAAGGAAGTCCAGGGCACGATGAGCCAGGAAATCGTAAAGAGTGGGTCTCAGTTCTCTGGTATTTCCTGGCAAAAGAATTATTTCATAACAATCAATTTTTTTTTGACTAAGTTCTTCAACAGGCTGCAGTGATTGCAGAAAATTGTCCGCCGAGGCTGTTACGAACTGAGACAGACTCCAGGTCCGGATATCCTGATGCTCGAATTCAACTGTTTCAGTGCGGTCAAATATCATCCAGCGGCGCTGCTGGTAATATTGCCAGTAAGTTTCGGCAAGCAGGGAATGAAGTATCTGTTTCACAGGAAATACAGCATCTTCTATTTCCTTTTCCAGAAAGGAGAAAATCTCCAGATCAGAATCATCCTCTCTTTCTGCTACCAGTTTTATCCTATAGATAACGGCTTTAACATACTGAGGCCCATCCTGATTCTGCTTACTGCGATATAAGATCTGATCCACCTTTTCCAAAGCGGTTTGCGGCAATCCTTTGCTTTCCGCCTGCTCTACCTGTTGCCATAATTCTTTATACTGCATTTCAGGGCTATCCTGATGGACGGTTTCTGCAATGATAAATGGAATTATAAACAGGGAATAAATTATTATTAAAAGGTATTTCACGCAGCCTTCCTCCTTCTCTGAACATAAAAAAACTGGATGTCACTCCGCTTCCGGGGTGGCATCCAGACAAATCAATTATTCTTCATCCTGACGGCAGGATTTTTTAGAATGGGGTTTTTTGCTGACATAGACATCCCTGGCCCCCTCATAAAATCCCTTCAGGGCATCCTGCGTGAAGCTGGCTACTTTGGGTGCGTTCTCTTTAATGGTTTCGCCAATTACTTTACTGGCCTTTTTAAGAAACTCCTCAGTTGCAGGCTGAGCATTCTTGGCTCCCTGTTTGGCTCCCTCCAGGGCTTCATTGGCCAGTTTGAGAAGCTTTTCTTTGGTGGAAAGATCTTCGTCTTTTGCAGTATGAACAACCTCTTTAGTAATCTTGGTTAAAGCCTGAACCAAGTCTTCGCCTAATTCATAAGCTTTGCTTACACTCTCTCTCACCTTTTCTGTTACTTTGCTTTCCTTTTCTTCCATTTCTTCCTCCTTCTTCAGA
>JAFGEH010000051.1 GCA_016931665.1 Candidatus Cloacimonadota bacterium
GATGGCAGTTTCCGGTTACGCCTGATGCTGGATACTATTCCTCTGCCCTGGGACTGGCCGGTGGAAGTGAATTATCTGGAAGCCAAGGCTTTCTGCAACTGGATGGCACAGAAAACGGGAAAACCTGTAAGGTTGCCAACAGAAGCTGAATGGCACAGATTGAGGGATCATGCTTTGCAGGACATTGATCAACCCTATTGGTCAGCAGCGCCCGGTAATATCAACCTGGAATATTTCGCCAGTTCCTGTCCCGTAAACAAGTTTGCCCAGGGGGATTTTTATGATGTGATCGGCAATGTCTGGCAATGGTCGGAGACACCCATCAGCGGTTTGCCGGGATTCGAAGTCCATCCCTTCTATGATGACTTTTCCACACCCACCTTCGACAACAGGCATAACCTGATCAAAGGAGGATCCTGGATATCTACCGGCAACGAGGCTACCCGGGATGCCCGTTATGCCTTCCGTCGGCATTTCTTCCAGCAGGCAGGTTTTCGGTATATCGTTTCTTCCTCTCCAGTAAAAATTCCTGCGGAATCCTATGAATTAGATCCGGATGTTTCCCTGCGCTGTGAATTCAATTACGGTCGGGAATATCTGGGAGTTCCCAATTTTTCCCGGAAAGCCGCGGAATTGTGTTTCAGGTTCAATAAAGGGCGCAAATTCGCCAGAGCTCTGAACCTGGGCTGCGATACCGGCAGAACCGCCTTCGAGCTGGCAGCAAAATTTGAACAGGTGACCGGTCTGGAGTTTACAGCCCGGTATCTCCGGATTGCCCAGCAGCTGAAAGATTCGGGATGGATCCGCTATCAATTGCCGGAAGAAGGGGAGCTGGTTTCTTTTCATGAACATTCCCTGAGTGAATTCGGTCTGGAGGGTAATGCTGCCAGGGTTGATTTCTGGCAAGCTGATGCTTCCAACCTCAAGACGATTTTCAAAGGTTACGATCTGGTTTATATTCAGAATATTCTGGATAGGGTATATGATCCCACCAACCTTTTAGACAGGATAACCAGGATTGTGCTTCCCGGCGGATTGCTGGTGATCTCTTCGGTACATGACTGGCATACTGAATTTACCATCAGGGAAAAGTGGCTAGGCGGTGTACGCAAGGACGGAGAACCATTGACAACCCTGGAGGGCCTGCGGGGGAGACTGTCACAAGATTTCAAATTAATAGCCGATCCGGTAGATATTCCGTTGGTTAAACGCCTGACAGCCCGTAAATTCCAGTTTGATATTGCTGAATTCACCATCTGGGAAAAAACAGGAAACAGGGAGGATCAATGAAAGAAGTTCTATCCTGGGCTTTGCTGGTATTAATAATTCCGGGTTTCACAGGTTGTTCAAAAAGCGTTAGCAATAAAGAAAAAATCGTTTTTGTGAGTATATTGCCCCAGAAATATTTTGTGGAGAGGATTGCCGGAGATCTGGTTCAGGTGGAAGTAATGGTTCAGCCCGGCCATAATCCTGCCACTTATGAAGTTACACCCGTCCAGTTAAGCAAATTGCAAAAAGCCAGTCTTTATTTCCGGGTCGGAGTACCTTTTGAAAAAGCCTGGCTGTCTAAGCTGAAGGAAGTGAATCCGAATTTACAGATCATTGACACTCGGCTGGGGATGCCTCTCCGGGCCATGCCTGATCTGGAAGGAATCCATGCCCTGTTGCAGGGCAGAGCAGACGATCATAACCATCACGGAGAAAAGGATCCCCATATCTGGCTGAGTCCCGAGCTGGTCAAAATCCAGGCGGAAACAATCTATCTGGCTCTGGCGGAATTACTGCCAGGCAACCGGGAAATTATGGAACAGAACCTGCTGGCCTTCAAATCTGAGCTGGTAGAACTGCAGAAGGAAATCCGTAATCTGCTGGATGGTCTAACGAATCGCAAATTTCTGGTTTTTCATCCTTCCTGGGGATATTTCGCTGAGGAATTCGGACTGATCCAGATTCCCATCGAAATCGAAGGCAAAGCACCTGTTGCCAGGGAGCTGGCTGCGATCATCGATCTGGCCCGGCAGCATGATATCAGGGTTGTTTTCGTACAGAAACAATTCAGCACCATGGAAGCTCAGGCAGTAGCAGAAACCATTAAGGGAAAAGTAATCCGTATTGATCCCCTGGCTGAGAATTATCTAACAAATCTGCGCCAGATAGCCTATTCTTTCCGGGAGAATCTGAATTAATGAACACACCAGTGATAGAATGTAACGGCCTGGGATTCAGCTATCAGAAACAGCCGATTCTGAAGAATATTGATCTGCTGGTCGAAGAACGTGATTTTATGGCGGTTCTGGGACCAAATGGCGGCGGCAAAAGCACCCTGCTCAAACTCATTCTGGGTTTGCTGCAACCGGTTGGCGGCCGGCTCACAATCTTCGGTACCAGTCCTTTGAAAGCCAGGCACCGGATTGGCTATGTTCCTCAATATGCCAGGTTCGATCAGGATTTTCCCATACTGGTGCGGGAAGTGGTGGCCATGAGCGCCCTGCAGAAAAATTCCTTTCTGCCCTGGTATGGCTCCGGGGTCATGAAGAAAGCCAGAAAACTGATGACCGATCTGGGTATCGAAAAACTGGCCAATATCCGCTTGGGCGAATTGTCGGGGGGTCAGAAGCAGAGAGTCCTCATCGCTCGGGCGCTGATGACGGATCCTGATCTGCTGCTGCTGGACGAACCGACAGCCAGCGTGGATTCTTCAGCGGAAAAGGATATTTATGAACTGCTCCGGGATTACAACAGAGAGAAAACCGTGATCCTGGTTTCTCATGATATCGCCTTTGTATCCTCCTATGTGAACAAGGTAACCTGTCTGAATGTCTGTTCCTGTACCCATCATATCGATGAAATAGAAGGTACTGTGATGGATGCCTATAATATCGCTCTGAGGTCGCTGCATCATACCTGTAATTTATAGGAGTAAATAGTGTCCGATTATCTGCAGGCTGTTCTGGAAAATTCATTCCTGCTGAATGCCGTACTGGCAGGCATACTGGCCAGCATTGCGTGCGGACTGGTGGGAACCTTTGTGGTCATAAAAAAAATATCCTATCTGAGTGGCGGGATAGCTCATGCCGTACTGGGAGGAGTTGGCCTGGCTCTGTTCCTGGGTGTGAATCCCCTGGCTGGCGCCCTGGTCTTTGCTGTGCTGGCTGCAGTGATCATCGGGCTGGTGAAATTGAATGTCCGTGAGCATGAAGATACCATAATCGCTGCCATCTGGTCGATCGGGATGGCCCTGGGTATTGTTTTTATCTACTTGACTCCGGGCTATAATATCGACCTGATGACCTATCTCTTCGGCAATATCCTGCTGGTTTCCCGCCTGGACCTTCTGAACCTGATCATCCTGGATATTGTGGTTATCCTGTTTGTGCTGGTTTTCTATCGTCAATTCATTGCCATCTCTTTCGATGATGAATTCTCGGCTATCCGGGGTTTGCAGGTCAAGCTCCATTATATCATTCTGCTTATTCTCATTTCTCTTTCCATCGTTGTCATGATCAGGATAGTTGGCTTGATTCTAATTATTGCCCTGCTTACCCTGCCAGCTGCCATTTCCCGCTTCTTTACCCGTACACCGGGTAGCATGATGGCAGGAGCAGTGGCTGGCGGCCTGATCTTTACCAATCTGGGTATTTTTCTTTCCTACCAGCCGGGATTACCTCCCTCGGCAATCATCATTATCCTGTGCGGGTTGGGATATCTACTGACCCTGCTGATCAGAAAAAAGCATTAAATACATTCCTTGTCTCTGCATTAATGTTTGAAATCACATTATATTTATCCCGCAGCAAATATATTATTATAACTTACTGCAATTTATAAGAATATTAATATCTTGA